>DMNE01000199.1 GCA_003453735.1 Nitrospiraceae bacterium
GGCAGAAAAGGAAGTGGTCGTGGCGAAAGGGGGAAGGGGAGGGCTCGGCAATCAGCATTTTGCAACACCGACCCGGCAGGCCCCGCGGTTTGCCGAGCCTGGCCTGGAAGGGGAGCAGAGATCCCTTGTCATAGAGTTGAAGCTTCTTGCCGATGTAGGCCTTATCGGACTTCCCAATGCGGGAAAGTCAACTTTCATCTCCGTCATATCCTCTGCGAGGCCGAAGATTGCGGATTACCCTTTCACCACCCTCGTGCCGAATCTCGGGGTCGTCAAAATAGAAGACTTCAGAAGTTTTGTAGTTGCTGACATCCCCGGTCTTATTGAGGGCGCACACAAAGGGCTTGGGCTGGGTTTCCAGTTCCTCAGGCATGTGGAACGCACTTCAGTTCTGTTGCACCTTGTGGACATATCGGTCATGTCGACGGGCGACCCGGTTGAGGATCTTCTGAAAATAGACCAGGAGCTTCGACTCTATAATGAGGATCTGACGAAAAAGCCTCAGATTGTTGTTGGTACAAAACTTGATGTCGCGGATACCGAAAAGCTTGACAGGCTTCTCCGATACAGTAATGATAAGGGCATTCCTTTCTTTGCTGTGTCGGCAGTGACCGGTAAAGGAGTATGGGAACTTATAACATATGTTTCTCGAAGAATGTCTGGCGATGAGAATAAGCAAAGGCTGTCCGTGCCGGAATTTTTGTAATCGGCAGGAGAATTATCGGCCTTTCCGTGCGCTCTGCAGACACGAAATGCAATCTTTCAGCGGCTTTCTCAGTCATGTTTGTGTGGAGGTCCAAGGATGAAGAGGATCGTTATAAAGATAGGATCCAATATTCTGACCGCAGAAAATGATGGGCTCGATACGGACAGGATGCAACGCATCTCACAGGACATCTCTGCCGTTCAGGATGCGGGTTATGAGGTGGTTGTTGTATCTTCAGGTGCGGTTGCTGCAGGCATGAGGAAACTCGAACTGAAGGAAAAACCGAAGGACATCATACTCAAGCAGGCAACAGCTGCAGTTGGTCAAAGCAGCCTCATGTGGGCATACGAGCAATGCTTCAGTACCCACGGCAAGAAGGTTGCCCAGATACTCTTGACCCGCGATGATTTCTCAGACCGGAGGCGGTATATTAATTCGAGGAACACCCTCATTGCGCTGATCTCTTATGGAATTGTGCCCATCGTTAACGAGAATGATACCGTTGCAACGGATGAGATACGTTTCGGTGATAATGACCATCTCGCTTCTCTGGTATCGGGTCTCGTTGGGGCTGAGCGGCTTATCATTCTGTCCGATGTGGACGGCCTTTTCAGCGAAGACCCAAGGAAAAATCCGGAAGCAAGGCTGNNAGGAGAAATCCGCAAGCAAGGCTCGTAGAACTTGTTGAGGAGATCACTCCGGAGATTGAAGAGAAGGCAGGCGGCTCAGGGACAAAGATTGGTACTGGAGGAATGTACTCAAAGATCCTCGCCGCCAAAAGAGCAGTGAAGCATGGGATTACCGTGAATATCATTAATGGAAGGAAAACGGGTTGTGTCCTTTCGCTACTGCAGGGCATCAGATGCGGCACCGAGTTTAAAAAAGAGAAGACCAGGATGTCTTCTAAAAAAGGGTGGATCGCTTATGGCAGCAAAACAAAGGGAAGTCTTTCGATTGATGAGGGTGCGGTGCATGCGTTGATTGAATGGGGGAAAAGTCTCCTTCCGTCAGGGATTATCGCTCTATCAGGGAATTTTGGAGTTGGCGATGCGGTCTATTGCATCGACACTCACGGCAACCGTATCGCTAAAGGCCTTACGAATTACTCCTCGTCAGAGATAGAGAAGATAAAAGGGAAAAAAACAAACGAGATAGAGGGCATTCTCGGCTACCGGTATTCTGACGAGGTCATACACAGGGATAATCTGGTTCTGATCTAGGGATCTTCCCACCGGAACGATATATGTTCCCAGGTTGCCAGACAAAGTCATAACGCCGACCACCAGCAACACGGGTAACACCCTACCGGTTGCGAGGCGGGCCCATCATGTCGCAGAAAGAGGATGTTCTAGGCATGAAAGGAGCCTCGTAGCCTTTTTCTCCCATCTAAAGGGCTATTGTTTCGATTCTTCCACCTTCCTCTTTCGATACTGAACGAAGGCATCACGCATCGAGACGTAGGGATCGATGGCCGATTCCTTAAAGGACTCATAGTCCCCGATCTTGAATGATGTGTCGTTTACTCGTTCGTGTACAAAGAGTCCCGCGCCTTCCCAGAAGGTCAGGTTGCCATAGATTTCCCAATACGTGAAGGGATGCATAAACGTATCGCCTACAATGCCGACCCCATCACGGAGAGAGGAAGGTCCATAAATGGGCAATACGAGATAGAAGCCATGACCTATACCGTAATGGCCTAGCGTCTGGCCGAAATCGGCCTCCTGTTTCTTAATACCGAGGGCAGGCGTGGCAACATCGCCGAGGCCCCCAGTGCCGGCGAAGGAATTGAAGATAAATCTTATAAATTCATTGCCCGCCGCCTTGAATCTGAGCTGAAGCAGATTATTTATGATTCTGGACGGCGCCCAGAGATTGTCATAAAAGTTACTGATAAGAATTCTGAGAGGTTCCGGAGCGATATGCGAATACACCTGAGTTGTGGGCTTGAGCACCCAAAAGTATAACTTATCATTAAAATGGTACATCGCCTTGTTTATCGGAGCGAAGGGGTCAGGAATCTGCGGGGTCTCCCCCTCGGCCTGTCCGGTGACAGGTTCAGTTTCAGCGGGGCCAGCGGGGCCTACTTCCTCTGCCTCTTTTTCTTCCGCTTCGTTGTGCTGTGTCAATACAGTTATTGTTTCGTCATTCTGAAGACCTTTATCAGACCGATGCGAAGACTGGCGAAACAGCATTGGGGCAGTCTCTGGAGGAGTAAAAGCCAACGCGCTCCCCAGGACGTCAGTCGCGTCAGAATTAACATCAACAGGGTTCTGCGGTGTTGTGATCGTCTCCGAACTGCGGGAGCCCACCGTATCGGCTTCTGGTGAAGATGTATCTGCCCAGATAAAAGCCGGACAGAGGATAAGAACAAACATCAGTACAAAACTATGGATCAGTTTCATGGGTTTTCCTCCTTTCGTATTTACCCAGCGTCCTCTTCCTTTTTCTTGATTTCTACTTCCGCAGCTTCTCTCTCCTGATATCCTTGTCGGTCAGATGACCGGAACATTGCTCGATTACCTCCAGCAGCTCTCGACGCGCGAGGAACCTGTTGATGGACTGGCTCCTGTCTTTCATGCATTTTACTTCCATTCCGGTGGGAATATGCTTGAGATATACGCAGGTCGAAGTCTTGTTGACCTTCTGACCGCCTTTGCCCGAGGACCGCACAAATTTCTCCAGGATGTCCTTCTCCTGAATATTGAGGGCTTGCATTTTTTCTCTCAGCCACTTGTCCTTCGCCTCACTTACCGCATATACGGGCATAGAAGCTGCCTTGATTTCCTGATGCTGTTGCGATCATTTCTTTGTTGTGATCAGAGAAAGATCGTGCGAATATCGACTTTTTCTACGAATCCGTGAGCGACTCATAGACGTCTTGAGAGCTTGCCTTGCACGTCACCGACTGTTGAGTGTTCTTTGTTGTCAGAATTGTTCCCCTCTCTTTTAGAAGTTATGGATATTGTGAACGTTTGTTCTTAAAGCAATTTCCTATGAGCACGTTCCGAAAAACGCCCTAACATAAAAAGCAACGTGGAAAGAGGGTTATCAATGGGCTTACCGTTGTTCCACGAGATAGCCTCTTTTCTTCAGAAGCTCAATAATCCCTTTCGTGCCGACCAGATGCCCTGCGCCTACTACCACGAAAGATGTCGACTTGGTCTGTAGGAGACCTTCGATCTTTGAGGCCATTTGTTTGTTCCTTTCATCGATGAGCCGCTCATAAACGGACAGCATTTCGGGGTCCTCCCGCAGGCTTCTTGTCAGCAGAGATTCCACGGCTTTAGTATCGCCTGCAGACCATGCTTTTATGATCGCACCCATTTCTTCTTTGAGGACGGCCGAGTCTATGAGCGTGGAACGTAAAAACAATTCCTGTTCGGCATCTGAAAGTCCGCTCAAAAGCCTCATCTGATAGTCTGAGCCCTCCAGTTCTATGATCCGTTTCTTGCCCTCTGCCTTTTTAAGGAAATATTTGTCTATTCCGTAATCTGGATCAAACCCAAGCTTATGAAGGTCCAGAACGGTTATTATCGAGGCCAGAAACCAAGGTTTGTTTTTTTGAAAGAGTTCTATCGGAAGGCCGACCTCCTGGAGTTTTTTCGCGGAGAGTTCGTAGGTTTCCCGGGAAAGGTGGTTCTCTAAACTGTCATTATCGGGATAGAATGCACCGTCGAGCATGGTCATCATCGTCTCAGGATTTATCTCGTTTATGTCCGCCTCGACGGCTAATGCGTCCGATTGATCAAAGGCATCTTCGATCTTTTTCGGCAAGGGATAGAGTTCCCTGTTCAAGGCGTGAACCGATCCGAGAATATGCACCGTGCAGGCCTTCGAGCGGACCGTCCAAAAAAAACTTTTCTGCTGAGAAGCATTCTCTTGAGGATACGCAAGCGAGAACGACACCGCAAGGGCACCGCAAAGAAGCAGCAGATTGAAAACCTTCTTATGTATAGTTCGTTCGCAGTTACCCATGACTTTTCATCCCCCTCGAAAAAAAACACGATGCCGCAAACTCTTTGAAAGTATTATACACGGATTTGCGCTCCATGGCTAATTCTCTGCCTTGGGGGAGGCTCCCGCAAAAGAGAGGCACCCGGTTGTCTGTTTACAAATCCGTCGTTCTTGCGGCCGCCACCAGAAGATAGACCAAAGAACGTTACAAAACTTCCCAGCAAAATAACCGAGATATACCGGAGACTCACCACATGAGAAACACTCGCGTTTCTTCAGTGTGACCGCCAGGATCGATAAGGAGAATTTCAGGTTTCTTGATGACCGGGGAAGGACGATCCTGTAAAGAAAGCTTAGGGAAACAGCGTGTGTAAGACCCGAGGCAGAATACGCATTTAGGTTTCAGCCGGCGGCTCCATGTGTCTTATTATCTTTCCTTCCACAAGATAGATCACCATCTCGGCTATATTTGTTGCGTGGTCTCCGATACGTTCCAGGTATTGAGCGAGAAAGCTTATTTTCATGGCCCGCGAGGCCGTGCTGGGGTCCTGGACCATAAAAAAGAGCAATTCATTCAGAACCTGGTGTTTGAGGTCGTCCACCTCGTCGTCCCTCATGATCACGTCCATAGCCAGTTTCTTGTCCCCTCTCACAAAGGCATCCAGGGCATCCCTGGTCATACTCTGGCCGATCTGGCTCATCCGGGGGATGTCGATGTAAGGCTTCAGGATGGGTTCTTCATTCAGTTCAAGCGCCCTCTCAGCGATATTCACCGCCATGTCCCCCATCCGTTCGAGGTCTGTGGTTATCTTCATCGCAGTCGTTATGAACCGTAGATCACTCGCCTTGGGCTGTCGCAACGCAATGAGGCGGATAGACTCTTCGTCAATCTGCACATCGAGGGCGTTTACTTGGTGATCTTTCTCAATCACCTTTCTTGCCAGTTGGCTGTCCCTCTCCACGAGAGAGCGAATGGAATCCTTTATCGCATTTTCGACCATGGCTCCCATTTTGAGAACCAGCTCTTTCAGATGCATCAATTCCTCATCAAAGATTGTCATTATCCAAACCTCCCGGTGACATATTCCTCTGTCAGTTTCTCAGAGGGGGCGGTAAATATTTTATCAGTTCTGTCGAATTCTATCAATTCACCGAGCATGGTAAAACCTGTCCAGTCCGACATCCTTGCTGCCTGCTGCATGTTATGGGTAACAATGATGATAGTAACCTCTTCTTTTAACGTAATGGCAAGTTCCTCTATCTTTGCCGTTGATATAGGATCCAGTGCCGATGTCGGCTCATCGAAGAGTAAAACTTCCGGCTTGACTGCCAACGCCCTCGCAATAACAAGTCTCTGTTGCTGACCGCCCGAAAGTTCGTACGCGCTAACATCCATTTTATCCTTAACCTCATCCCACAGTGCCGAATGCCTGAGAGCCCTTTCGACACTTTCCGAGAGCGCCGACTTTTTCGAAACCCCGTTGAGTTTGAGTCCATAGGCGATATTGTCGAAAATAGACATGGGAAAGGGAGTAGGTTTTTGGAAAACCATTCCAACGCGACTCCTCAAGCCGATCAGGTCTATGTCGCGTGAGAGGATGTTGTTGCCATCAAGAAAGATGTCACCCCCGTATCGATTCCTGGGGTACAGGTCATGCATCCTGTTGAAACACCGCAGAAGAGTTGTTTTGCCGCAGCCGGAAGGCCCGAT
>DMNE01000237.1:0-154 GCA_003453735.1 Nitrospiraceae bacterium
CAGCACAATCAATGCCCTGAACGCGAAAGGAGAAAGCCTGGGGGTCGTTCAAGTCAGACTTTTCAGACCCTTTGACACCGATGCCTTTGCTCAGGCTCTTCCTGAGAGCGTCAAAGCGATCGCTGTCCTTGACCGCACAAAAGAACCCGGTGCA
>DMNE01000237.1:247-20891 GCA_003453735.1 Nitrospiraceae bacterium
AGAGGCCAAGCCGAAAAATCACTTCACGGTAGGCATAAACGACGATGTCGCAGGAACGAGCCTCAGGTATGACGAATCCTTTACCGTCGAGCCGAAAGGCGCTTACCGGGCTATGTTCTATGGGCTAGGTGCTGATGGTACGGTCGGAGCGAATAAGAATACGATAAAGATCATCGGTNNTTCGTCTATGACTCGAAGAAGTCCGGCTCCATTACCACTTCTCACCTTCGTTTTGGCAAAGACAGGATACTCAGTCCCTATCTCCTTTCAAAGGCGAACTTCATCGCCTGCCACAATCCATCGTTCCTCGAAAAATACAATATACTCGCTGGCTCGGAGAACGGGGCCACTTTCCTCTTGACCACGTCCCATCCCAGGGACAAGGTATGGGACACCCTGCCTGTTGAGGCACAAGAACAGCTTATTGCGAAGAATATGAAGTTCTTCATCATCGATGCCATATCGCTTGCCGAAGAGATTGGTCTCGGGGCCAGAATCAATATGATCATGCAAACAGCATTCTTTATTATCTCGGAGATCATCCCGAAAGAGGATGCCATTAAGGCGATTAAAGGAGAAATCAAAAAAACCTATCTGAAAAAGGGCGAGAAGGTGCTCGAGATGAACTATGCTGCGGTCGACAGGGCTCTGCGGAGCATTGTTGAGGTACGTGTCCCAGACAAGGTCACGAGCACGATACGGCTGAAGCCGCCTGTGCCCGCGGACGCGCCCGAGTTCGTCAAGAATGTAACGGCTAAGATAATCGCGGGCAATGGCGATTCCCTGCCCGTTTCTGCAATGCCCTCCGATGGTACATGGCCGACGGGAACTACCCAGTATGAGAAACGCAACATCGGCGTCCATGTCCCGATCTGGGAACCCGATATTTGTATCCAGTGTGGCCAGTGCGCCTTCGTCTGTCCGCACGCAACGATAAGGATAAAGGCTTACGACCTGGCCCTCCTAAAGGAGGCTCCTTCGGGCTTCAGATCCGTCGATGCAAAGGGAAAGGAACTCGAGGGCCTGAAGTTTACCGTCCAGGTGGCCCCCGAGGACTGCACTGGCTGTGGTTCCTGTGTGTTCATCTGTCCCGGATTTAAGAAAGACTCGGAAGGCAAGAAGATCCCCGGGTTCAAAGCGATCAATATGAGGGCCCAGGAGGCAGTGAGGGCCCAGGAGGCAAAGCACTATGCGTTTTTCCTCAGCCTCCCGGAAACAGACCCTTCACGGTATAACGTAGCAACAGTTAAGGGAAGCCAGTTCGTGAAGCCACTGTTTGAGTATAGCGGTGCATGTGCAGGGTGCGGAGAAACGCCTTATCTCAAACTACTTACGCAGCTCTTTGGCGATCGACTTCTCGTTGCCAACGCGACCGGATGCTCATCGATCTATGGTGGTAACCTGCCCACTACACCGTATGCGAAACGGGCCGATGGCAGAGGCCCCGCATGGTCGAATTCTCTGTTCGAAGACAACGCCGAATTCGGCCTCGGGATGAGGCTCACAATGGACAAGTTCAGTGCCCAGGCATTGGAACTCATCGAGAAGATCGCTCAGAACCCCTCATATGACGATGCGCGTGCACTCTTCGATTCCATAAGGAATGCAGATCAAATGACACAGGAAAAGATCGAGCTACAGAGGACCCGCATCGAGCTACTAAAAAATAGACTCTCGAAAGACAGCTCACCCGAGGCAAAAAGCCTTCTCTCGCTCGCCGATTACCTCGTCAAGAAATCTGTCTGGGCGGTCGGCGGAGATGGGTGGGCCTATGACATCGGTTACGGCGGGCTCGACCAGGTTCTTGCATCAGGGAAAAACATAAACATCCTGATCCTCGACACCGAGGTTTACTCCAATACGGGAGGACAGATGTCCAAGTCAACCCCTCTTTCCGCTACCGCTCAGTTTGCGGCTGCTGGGAAGAGGACGCCGAAAAAGAACATCGGCCTCATCATGGCCACGTACGGAAACGTGTACGTCGCGCAGATTGCCTTTGGTGCTAATCCTGCCCAGGCGGTCAGAGCATTCGCCGAAGCTGAGGCATACAACGGCCCTTCGTTGATTGTCGCCTACGCGACCTGCATCGCACATGGCATCGATATGAGCAAGGGCATCGAAGAGCAGAAAAAGGCTGTCGCCTGTGGCCACTGGCCTCTCTACCGTTATAGCCCGGAGCTCGAGGCCCAGGGCAAAAGCCCTCTTGTGATCGACAGCAAGGAGCCAACGATTTCCTTCGAAGAATATGCATATGATGAAAACCGTTACAGGGCATTGAGGGTGATCAACCCGGAACTGGCGGCTACACTCATGAAACAGGCTGAAGCAGACGTAAAGCGGAGATGGCAGTATCTGAAGCACATGGCAAAGTGGTCTCGTGAACAATAAAGGTGGAGTCGTATTTGAATGCTTATCCCTAGACTAAGAGGAGGCTGGTAATGGATATATACGAATTTGCGATGAAGATGGAAAAGGATGGCGAGAACTATTATCGTGAGTTAGAGAAGAAAGCAGCGAATGTTGGGCTTAAGAACATATTCACCATGCTTGCGGATGCCGAAGTAGTCCATCACGATATCTTTAAGAGATTGAAGGAGAAGGAAAAGGTCAAGGTGGTTCACACAAGGATATTGTCGCAAGTGAAAAACATCTTTGAACAAATGCGAGAGGAAGAAATCGACACTCCTGCTGCCATCACGGAGACAGAATTGTATAAAAAGGCCCAGGAGATTGAGAAAAAATCAAGGGCGTTTTACGTCGAGAAGGCGGGCGAAGTAAAAGAGCCGGATCAGAAAGAACTTTTTCTCAAGATCGCTGACGAAGAAAAGAAACACTATTTAATATTGGAAGAAATAACCGGATTTGTTTCACGGCCCCAGACATGGCTCGAAAATCCGGAGTGGTATCATTTGGAAGACTATTAGTGGAACTAAGTTTATGAGAGAATACTTCAGTGCCTGCAGTAATCATACTGTACATTGTGTATGAGCTATTGTCTGGTCCAAGCGATGCCCCTTATTTAAACAGAGGTTCTCGATAAGAAGACATAACCACTTGTAATTACAAGATATTGCCCAAGAGCTACTGAGCACAAGTACAGATTTACATCTAGAAGTTCGAATCCCATGGAAAGAATCATGTCTTCCTTCGCAGAAGCGGATATCTGACTTTCGTAGATACGGCGCTGCTCTACCCTGTCGTTTACCGGTAGCTGTCTTGATTGCACAGTTCGTCCTGTTTTTCGCAGAGCGCCTCCCATAGACCGAGTGCACAGCGACTTGTCCGCTATCTCCTGCTGCTTGCCATGGCTCAGCTTCGTGTCCAAATATTGTCATATTTTGTTCTAAACATATCACCAGCTATTGACCCCTCTTTAGAGGTAAGAATGTTGACTTTTCTCAACCGTTAATCTTGACAAGAGCAAGTCCCATGGTAACATCACAGTAAGTGCACAGAACCTTTTGATAGAAAAGGACATTGGCCGATGCGTCCGGTTTACATGATCTCAGGGGGTATCACCAAATTCGCCAAGGCCCATCCCGACAAGGATTTCCGCCTCATGGTAAAGGAAGCGTTTGACTACGCACTGTCTGTTCTTCCCGGTCTCACCAGGGAGATAATCGATGGGAGCGTCTGCTCCTACTTCTCCGACCACTTTACCCGCCAGCTAAAGGCAGGGGCAATGGTCCAGGATTATCTGGGGCTCTGCCCGAAACCGTCTAAAAGGATAGAAGGGGGAGGCGCCACCGGCGGTCTCTGTTTTCAGTCGGCATGGGAGGCGATCGCCTCGGGGCGAATGGAGGTCTGCCTTGCCATGGGATTCGAAACCATGAGTCGGGTCAACACATGGAAAGGAAACGAATTCATCGCACAAGCCTCTGACACAAACTTTGACTACCCGGTAGGCGGCTTCTACACCGGCTATTACGCCATGATGGTGCAACGACATATGCATGAATTCGGAACGACAGTGGAGCAGATGGCAAAGGTTGCCATCAAAAACCACGGCAATGCGATTCATAATCCTTACGCCCAGAGGCCAGCAAAACTAACGATTGAAGACGTCCGATCCTCTCACATGGTTTCCACTCCTCTCACCATTCTCGATTGTTGCACGATGTCAGACGGCGCGGCAGTAACCATCCTCGCATCACAGGAGATGGCCAAGAAGCTCTGCCCGAGGCCTATCAGGATAACCGGAATCGGCTGCGGCACCGACACGATGAGGATGGCGGATCGCCCCCACGGCAAGGTTGTCCTTCTCCCCCACGAGTCCGAGGAGGATTACCGGGAGCTGAAGTACCCCGGGGTCCACTCTTTCCGGGCAGGGAGGATCGCAGCAAAGCTCGCATACAAAATGGCGGGGATAACCGACCCCGTTAAGGAGCTGGATTTCGTTGAACTCCACGACGCCTACACCTCGTCGGAGATCCAGACCTATGAGGATCTGGGATTCTGCCGCTATGGTGAGGGAGGAAACTTCGTCGACTCAGGTGCCCCTTTTATGCCAGAAGTGGATTACGGCCTTACCTTTCATGCAGGACGCTGGAAGAATCTCCCTGTAAACCCTTCCGGCGGCCTTCTCGCCTGCGGTCATCCCGTAGGAGCCACCGGCCTCATGCAAGCGGTCTTTGCCTTCTGGCAACTGCAGGGAACCATCGGCAGGCATCTCAACAATGACACACTGCAGGTACGAAACGCAAAACGAGGACTCATTCACAGCCATGCCGGGACCGGCACGTATATCGCGGTGACGATTATGGAAAGCGTAACGTGAGTAAGGACATGGATATCAAGATGTCCGAGACAGAGGACGGGAGTGTCCTGTTCGGTATAGACCCGATTATTATTAAGCAGCACTATGAGATCGACTATATCCATTCCTACGCACAGGACTCTCCATTCTTCGCCGGGCTGACAAAGAAGAAATTGCTTGGAAGCCGCTGCACCAGTTGCGGCTATGCCTATGCCTCTGCGCGGGCGCACTGCATGGAGTGCGGGGCAAAAACCGCGTGGTTCGAGCTTCCCCTAAAAGGAAAGGTTCATACCTTCACTACCTGTCACTTCGGGAGCGAGGCGTTCCTGAAGGAGACTCCGTTCACCCTCATCCTTGTGGAGTTTGACGGAGTGGATACGCTCTTTCTGTCGAAGCTTGTAGGGGTGAAGCCCGGCGATGCATGGATTGGGATGGCAGTAAAGGCCCGGTTCCTACGCAACTGCAAGTTTAAACCAACTGATGTCTATTTTGTCCCCGCATAAAGCAGATCGCTATAATGCACAACAGCAGGCTCATCAGTACAACGTCTTCTCGTGTTACTGTAGCCTGTCGGGAACTTCCTTTCAGGATAATCCCGGACAGGCATATCATATTCTTTTATTTATGGTCTTTTTGCAGTAACTGTTGGAGGTGAAACATGTTTTACCTTAAGGAGCAAAGAAACATCATCAGGATGTTTTTCCCGGACTCTAGAGAGTACGAGACAATGCTTGAGTCGATCGGGATTTTTCTTGAGAAGGAGATCCTGTTGAATGCAAAGAGGGTGGATCAGGAGGCAATATTTCCGAGGCATAATCTCGCAACAGTAGAGGTAAAGCAGATCATGGCCATGCCTTTTCCACAGACCTTCAATGGACTGGGACTTCCGCTTCCTGTCTACATCGCGGCCTTGGAAATGCTGGCCAAAGCATGCGCAAATACCGCCCTGCAGGTGGATGTCCAGAACATGGTCTGCGAAGGTATAAGACTTTTCGGAAATGATCGTCAGAAGCATCACTTTCTTTTAGAAAACGGCCTCGTGGAAGGAACACGTCTCATAGCCTTCGCACTCACAGAGCACTGCTGTGGTTCTGATGCCAAATCAATCCAGTCGCGGGCGATCCTCTCGGGCGATTCGTATATCCTGAGTGGCAGCAAGACATTAATCACTAATCCCGGAGAAGCGGATTTTGTTCTTGTGTTTGCAAAAGCCGAGAAGGGGCTTTCAGCTTTTCTCATGCCAACAAAAACAGCCGGATTTGACGTGACGGAAGCTATTCCCAAGCTTGGGTTCAGGGGCAATCAGTTATCGGCAATCCGTCTCAAAGACTGCGTCGTTCCAAGAGAAAACCTTCTTGGAGAGGAGGGGAAAGGGCTTGACTGCGCGAAACAGATACTCAACGCGGGGAGGCTGTCGATTGCAGCGATAGCCGTCGGGATAGCTCAAGCTGCTCTCGAGAAGGCTCTTTCATACAGTAAGAAAAGAAAGGCATTCGGCGAGAACATCGCGCACTTTCAAATGATTCAAGAAAAGCTGGCTAATATGGTAACACAGATAACTGCCGCAAGGCTACTTACGTATTACGCAGCAAATTTGAAGGAAAAGGGCGAAAATATGGTATCGCAAGTCACGCAAGCCAAGCTCTTCTCTGCCGAGATGGCTTTAAGGGTGTGCGACGATGCAATACAGATCCACGGGGGCTACGGTTACACAGACGCATTTGATGTGCACCGGCATTGGAGGGATGCGAGACTCCTCACCATCGGGGAAGGCACTTCCGACATATTGAGGCTCTTAATAGCCCACTTAGAGTTGAATGCAGTGTGACGGGAGGGGATGCTTTCGGGGCATAGCGGCAAACGCCAGCTCGCAAGCTTGTGCCTCCGGAGCGACCTCAATAAAAAAAGAGCCCCTGGTTAAAACTTTCTATACAAAAGAAAACTGACCGAGCTATCTGTGCTGCTCCGTGCGTCCTGGCTAATGCGGGAATCCTAGAAGGGAAGCATGTGACACATATCCCATCTACAGAGAACAGGCTTGGCAATTTTGCATATGAAGGAGAAATCGTAGTTGAACACTTATAGGCACGACATCCTCCATCCTGGGCAGAAAAGCTCAGGTTGTCTTGAGGGACCAAAGCTCCCTCTTGGCGGCAAGACATCTACCGGTGTTGGCTTCGCCCATTCGCCTCGTGCGATTACTTCCCAGGAAGCGCTCTGTGCGTGCGCCCTATCCAAGTCACCGTTCCCAAAAAAAAAGCCCCCGGTAGAACTGTCCCCTGCTTTGTTCTTGCGATCGTCGAAAAACTGAGAGGCAAACAGGCGGCAGCCGCCATAACGGAAGGAATGCTCCTATAGAATTGCTGCGATTGGATTTCCACGCCTTTCGAAGCGCATACATTCAGCTTCCGGTCACGGTCACGGTACTCGCCTGTGGTCCCTTCTCACCCTTTTCTTCCGCAAAGCGCACCGTCATTCCTTTTCTGAGACTCTTGAAGTCGTGGTTCAGTACGCTGTTCTTATGAAAATAGATCTCACGCCCATCGGGGGTGGTTATAAAACCGTAGCCCTCATCGGCAAAGACGACACTGATCTGAGCAAGAGAAACCTCTTCATGGTGTTTCATATCACCGCGTTGCCGCCTCGCAAAGTCCTCCAGCTTGCGGCGGGCTGCATCAAAGGCATCTCTCACCGCCACCACGAGGTCTTCGTTCGCCTCGCGCTTCACAACGAGCTCAGCGCTGGGGACTGTTATATCAATATGGACGTTATACGCTATCCCTTCAATCTGATGACGGTGGGGAATTTCGACCACAACCCTGCAGCGTATGATCCTATCATAAAAACTCTCCAATTTCCCCGCCTTCTCACGGATGTCTGCCTTGACCGCTTCGGGGAGATCAAGATTGCGAGCAGTAATCTGCAAGGGAATTTCCATGCTTTCCCCTCCTTTTTAATTATTTGTCTGCTTCATGGTAACAAGCAGCCGGACCTGTGTCAACTGAGAGATGAGATTTATTGAAGTCGATTCAGATATCCGGGCTTGAGCCTTTGGGCGACAAGGGGATTACAACAGGAGCTATCCTAACGAGGCCATTCTCTGTTACTATAGAGTCATGAAATTCCTCATTGATCTGCACGTGCATTCAAAATTCAGCGGCGATACCGATTCGGATCCTGAGGAATCAATCATCCAGGCCATCAACCTGAACCTCGATGGTATCGCTTTCACTGAGCACTATTCCTATGAGGCTTCCGAAGGAATCGAGATGCTGAAGGAAAACTATTCTTGGAGAATCGGGATCTTCAGGGGTGTCGAATTCTCGGCGGCTGAAGGTCATTGTCTCATTTTCGGAGTCAATACCGACAAGCTTTTAATCAGGCATGCTCCTGTTCTAGATCTCATCAGGATTGTCAACGAAAAAGGCGGCGTTGTTATACCGTCGCATCCTTACCGGATGGAAAACAGTCTGGGTGATAAGGTTGATGCTGCTACAGGCATATGTGCTCTTGAGGGCTATAACGGATGCAATATGCGTGCATACAATGAAAGGGCGATAAAAGCAGCAAAAGCATTAAACCTTCCTTATACTGGTGGCTCCGATGCCCATCTTCCTCAGGAAGTCGGCCTGTGCTACACTGCGTTTGAAGATACGGTCACCGACGACAATTTTGTTGACCAGCTCAGGGCGGGAAACTACCAAGGATTCGATAAACGGAAACTCGGGAAAGGATAGGTCCGCATCTTTTCCCGTGTCAAAGTCGGCGCTGTTCCCAGAAGGAAACCCCGCTGTACTGCGTCAAAACTTTAGCGGCGGGAGGATGCCATTATATATACGTTTTAATATATAATTGCTTATTGACTCTGCTCACCATGTGAAGACATCAATTCATTACGAGTCACGGGCGATAGCAGACCTCCGATAGATATCGTTGAAGATGCTTTGCAGATACGCCACGATGGTCCGACAAATACCGATTTCCATTTGCTATTACTCTATGCGTCCAGGAGAGAAGCTTCAAGCTGTCTTTCGGATCTTTCAGAACAACCCTACAATGCACTAATTCCATATCTTTGGCGGTGGCCTAGCAACTATGCCAGCCGTCTGTCCTGATGCGCAAATCCCGATAATAAGGTGACAGAGTCAATAAGCAAATATATAGTAAAGGCCCGGTCGCACGTTGCGCTCCCGGACCCTCTTCGCGCACGGGGCATTAGACCCCGCGCTTGACNNCTGCGGGGTATCTTATGAATTAAAGCAAGGAGAATAGATTTCGACAATAAGTTTTTTTGGCATTATGTGTCTTCTGCTTTACAGACTATTAGTCGATAAGTTTCTTTATTGATCCATCTAACATACTGATATTAATTGATAACACAGATTTTGTATACAAAGAGATTCGGAATAAATATGTGTTCATCACAAAATCGACTGATTATAGCGACTTAGGGGCGGAATCTTCCAGACTCCCGGTCGTCCCTCGCATAATGTATAACAATATCGAAAATTCATGATTGCGCAATAACAAAAAATGGCAACAATACTTCTCTTTATCTTCTTTCTACTTGGCATTNNTCCTTATACAGTAACTCCGGCAACTGCGGAGGAAGAGCCTGCTGCATTGTTTAAGAAACATTGCTCGGCCTGTCACCCCAATGCCGCCAAGATTCCGAGAGATACGAATATTATGAAGATACTGAGAGACCCTCCACCGTTTATGCCCCGATTTGACAAAGAGAAGTTATCAGATAGTGATGCAAGAAAAATCGAACATTATATATAGTCTATTAAGAAGAAATAACTGTGAAATCCTTTTCTGACAGTCGCGTTGCCTACGGTTTGCCATCGAGAAACTGGGCAGTCCAATTAATTTCGCACGTCTTGGCAGAACTACAACTTTTTTACCGCGTATACGTTAGACTTGTCTTGAACAGCGGTCTGGCGCATCGCGGTGTTCATATCGGAATGCCCCGTCAACACCCTCCGGATATTCTCGCCCCTGTCGATGAATTCCACTGTTTCACTCCAAAAGAATGACTCAGGATGTGCAGGCTCACCTTGACGTGCGCTTGTGGACCCAGACGCGGTAATCTCTGCCAGCAGGTTGAATAAAAAAAGGACACAGTTCCATCCGGATTCTTAAGCTCCGAGCAGGTATCCTCCCTGCATTTTTCAATGGTTTATTTTTTTGGGACTCGCAGCATTTATCATCGCTCTTGCGAGACTCACTGTCGGATCAGTCTTTGGTCAGCGCCGGTGAACAACGAGATTACGTCGTGGCCTGCATTTTCTGTTTTGACTCAACAAGGGCAAGAAGGGGCTTAAGACCGTAGGGGCTGCCCTGTTCTATGGCGGTTAATACCGTGCCTCCGCCGGTGAAGAAATAATAGTTGGAATTATCGATGACCGAAAGATAGAGCCCGGGGCAGAGGCTCTTAAACTCCTGGAGAGTGTCTCCACCACCGTACATTTTCATCGCACCACTGTTGCTGTCAATGGTATGATCAAGTGCCTGAGACCCTGCCGTAAAGTGAGGAGTATATCCCATTACGGCATTTACAAATATGGTCTTTGCTGTCCTTATCGTCTCAGCAACAACGCTGTCTTCAAAAGAGCGGGGGTCGATGTCAAGGACATAGCCGTAGGAGTTTCCGGGTTTAAAATCCCTTACTGAGACCGTCCTGTACTTACCTTCAATCCTGCCTTCCGGTGTATCAGACTCGACAATGTCCGGAAGCTCGATGATCTTTCTCCGCACCTTATCTTTTTCGACAAGTTCACGGGCAAGGGTTATATCATCCTCCAGCACACCCTTTATCCTGACGCCGTATTTGGCGCAAAGAAAAGTGTTATAGATCACTCCGCCGAGGATAAGGCGGTCGACCTTCTCATATATCGCATATAATGGTCTGATCTTGGTATCATATTTTGCTCCTGCAACCACTGCGAGAAAAGGCCCTTTCGGGTCGAGTACCCTGCCGAGGTTTGAAATCTCCTGCTGCATGAGAAAGCCAGCATAAGAAGGGAGAAAGTGTGTAATTTCGTAGGTAGAGGCATGGGGCTGCCATGAGCCAAAGGCGTCATTGACGTACAGATCAGCCAAGCCCGCAAGCTGCAAGGCAAAGTTCTTACTCAATTCGCCTGCACCCTCTTCTCCCTGGAACCACCTCGTATTCGGAAGGTAAATGCCGCAGATCTTCTTTCTCCTGAGTTCGCGGATGGCAAGGTTGATTGACGTATCAATGCCAACTATGCCTTTGTCCGGGTCAGCAAGAAATTTTGGGATATGAAACCTTGCATGAAGCTTCTGTTCGAGGTATTGCACAATGGGCTCAACGGATTCATCGGACCTGCAGAGTACCTTTCCCGTCTTTTTATCTTTCGGCCTGCCCACATGGGTCATCAGTATCGGCCGCCCTCCCCGTTCCACGATGTTAAAGAGGGTTCCAACGGTACGGTCAATTCTGAAGGGATCCCGTATCTCTCCCTTCTTGACAACATTATGGTCGAATCGGACAAGCACCACCTTGCCATTCAGGTCAGCGTCCTGAATCAATGGCAGTCCGGGATGTAAGGTATTCGTCTCCATGCACTCCTCCATTAGGTTTTACCAACAAACGGCTAATCGTTGCCTCGTTACTTCCCCGTCTGGAAATGGCACTGGAAATGGTAAAGCGAAGGACACGTCCCATAGATGACCCTATGAACGTGCGGGCCTCGACCTTCCCGTCACTTCCTTTCACAATAGCGTTTGGCTATCACGCAGCAATCCCTCATGATAAAACTGATAGTTGTTCCGTCCCTGGTTTTTGACCCGGTACATTGCGGTATCTGCCCTCTTGAGAAGAGTCGCCGCATCGCTGGCATCAGCTGGAAAAAGGCTTATGCCGACACTAACACTGATAGAGCATTCGTGACCTCCCAAATGGAACGTCTCCGAAAGAGCATCGATAATCCGGTGGGCAATAAACGACGCCTCCTGTTCTTCGGCAATATGCACGAGAATAACGGTAAACTCGTCGCCACCCATGCGTGCCACTATATCTGATTTCCGAACGCAGATCAACAGCCTTTGCACAGCTTCCTTCAGCAGGAGGTCTCCCACGTCATGTCCCAAGGTATCATTGACAACCTTAAAGTTATCAAGGTCTAAATAGAGAAGAGCGAGCATATGTCTGTACCGCTTTGCTGATTCAAGAGATTGAGACAGACTGTCAAAGAACAATTTACGATTCGGAAGTTTCGTAAGCATATCGAAATGAGCAAGGTTTTTCAATGCATCGATTTCCCTTTTGAGTATCTCGATTTTCTCCTCTGTCTCTTTCTGATAAACTGGGATGACCTCCTCCCTTAAGACCCTGTTGTTCTCCCTTATCTCAGCATAGATTTTGTGGTCGCGCATCATCTTGTGAAACCGAGCCGAAAATTCGGCAAGCGTGAAGGGCTTTGTTATAAAATCACGAACGCCAGCGTCAATGGCATCTTCTTCGGAATATTCCTTGGCGAATCCAGTCATTGCCATAATCGAAAGCCAAGGGTATCGTTTTAACAGCTCTCTCGTAAGAGTAATGCCGTCCATCCGGGGCATTTTTACATCACTGATTATCGCATCGAAGACAGACCTACTGGCTTTATCGAGGGCTTCAATGCCGTCCGATGCCGTTTCACAGGCATACCCCCTTGAAGTAAGAAACACAGAGAGAACGTCTTTTATCCCGTTATCGTCATCAACAATGAGAATTCTATATGGCGATTCCATACCCTGCGTGACTCCTTTCTTTCAGAATTATCGTAAGGGTTCCCGTGTCTGTCTGTCAGAGGGTCAGCCCTTGACTATCTCCTTCACCTTTTCCTCCAGTGCAGCTCTTAGATAGGGTTTCTGGATAAAGCCCTCTGGACTGATCGGTCCCAATTCTTCGAGCGCAGTCCCTTCGTCATAGCCACTCGAGATGAGCACCTTCAGGTTGGGTTCAAGCGACTTCAACTCAGCGAAGAGTTTTTTGCCATTCATATCAGGCAACTGGATATCCAGTATCGCCATCTTTATCGAGCTTCTTTGCCTTCTGAATATATCAAGTCCCTCTTTCGCATTGGCGGCCAAGACAACGGCATACCCCATTTTCGTCAACATCGTCTCTAGCAACAGAAGTATCTGTGGCTCATCGTCGATAACGAGGATTTTCTCTGCAAACGGCTTTCCCCGCTGTTTTCGTGTGACCTCTTCTTCCTTTGCTCTGGGGAGATAAAGATGAAATATCGTGCCCTTTCCGAGGTCGCCCTCTACAGAGATACAGCCGTTGTCTTTCTGAAGAATTCCAGCTACTGCCGGCAGGCCAAGTCCGCGACCGAGAAACTTTGTTGTGAAGAAAGGTTCAAAAATCTTACTCCGTAGTTCCTCTGCAATCCCTGGTCCCGTGTCAGCTATACGGATATGAACATATTGGCCTTCCTGGTGTTCATGGTTAAAGGGATAGCATTCCCACGCTTTCTCCTTGACCGTATTCTCCGCATAAACAGTCAGGCACCCACCGCTTCTCTCCATCGCTTCAAATGCATTGGTGAACAGATTGATGAACACCTGATCCATCTGAGGGGGGTCGACAAAGACAGGCCAAAGTCCTTCAGCGAGATCTAACTCAACCTCGATCTCTCGGGCCTTGCCCTTATGGGTGAGATTCAGGGCTCGCTTGATTGCATCATTGAGGGAGACGATTTCCGGCTGGTGCATACCGCTTTTCGCGTAAGCTAATAGCTGTTTCGTAAGATCGGCCATACGCTTAGATGCGGTCACGATATTTTCAGTTTGTGCATATTCCTTCTCTAATGGCTGGAATCCCATCTGGAGCAGCTCAGCGTTTCCAAGGACAGCCATAAGGAGATTGTTGAAGTCATGGGCGATGCCGCCTGCAAGGGTAAGGATGGACTCTTCTTTCTGTTGGCGATATAAACGCTCATCGAGTCTTTTTCTTTCTTCTTCAAGAATCATTTTATTGGTAACATCCCTGCAGACCTCTACGACCCGAGTCACCTCTCCCTTTTCATTGAATATCGGTGACGCATGGATTTCAAAGATCGCCCCAACACCATCTTTGTTCAGGTGTGTGTGGGTGACGGTAACAGGCTGCCCTGTCTTGAAGATTGCGGTATGAGGACAGTTCAGTTCTATCCCCCTGCAGGGCTCTTCGCTGCCATGACAGAGTTGATAACAGAAACACGGGTCCGTCATAGGCCTATCGCCAAGTGAAAACTGCCTCGCGGCCCTGTTCATCAACTTCACCTGGCGATCGGAATCAATCACTATGATAGAGTCGCCGACTCCATCAATGATAGACTGGAGAAAGACGCGGGCGTCCTCCAGCTGCTTCTCTACATGCTTGCGCCTGGTAATATCCCGGTCAATTCCCCGGTAACCGAGAAAGGTGCCGTCAGCATCGAAGAAAGGCGCCCCGCTCGTCTCCAGGGTAACCAACTGCCCATTCTTGGCCAGATTAACATTCTCCAGTCTTTCTAAAGGCCTGCCTTCACCGAAGGTGATGGACACTTCGCTCTGTACCCTCTGTGCCTCCTCTTCGGGCATAAATTCAAAGGGAGTTCGTCCGATGATCTCTTCAGGTTCATACCCCAATATCTGTTTGACATTGGGGCTTGAGTAAGTATAGCGGAAGTCGGCATCAACCTCCCAAAACCAGTCAGAAGAACTCTCGATAAGGCGACGGAACTTGTCTTCGCTTTCCTGCAGTGCCTCTTCAGCGTGTTTATGCTCGGTGATGTCACGGGCAACATGAACTAAGCCGGTCACAAACCCTCCGTTATCCCGAATTGGTGTGAAGGTAACGAGATAGTAACCGCCCAGGTTCTCTAGGTACATTTCAACAGTTCGCTCTTGTCCATCCGCCATCACCTGATCATGAGGGCAAACTGGGCATGGCTCTTCCCTATTACAAACATATTTATAACAAAGAGATCCGACCAATTCTTTCGGTGACAGGCCGAATTTGTCTGCCAAGGCTTTATTAACTCTTACAAACTTATACTGGTTATCGATCATTGCCACCAGATCCTGCATAGCATCAATCGTCAACTCCAACTCTTGTTTGGCACGAAGAATATTTTCTTCCAACGGTTCCCGTTCCTGTTTCGGCGCCAATTCTGCAAGCGACTCACGAAGTTTCACCGTCTCACAGATTGACTCTCCCTTTATTTTCCTTTCTTCACCCATAACGCCCTTCTCTAATATCCACAGCACCCAGCTATTTTTCTAAATGCATCTGCTTTCCCCTGATTCCCGGTTCGCCAAATCAATAGCTTTTTCATGACCTCAATAGCCCTGCGGTAAGTTTTCCGGTCGACGAAAACGGTGTTCCATCTTTGCCTCCATGTGCAAAGCTCAACCGCGTGGGTCCCAATAACTCGGAGGGTTCCTGTAACATCCTGCTTGCATAGAGAAGAGTCCATCGAATACCTCTCCGCAAACATACAGATGTGCTGGAGGGTCTTCCAGGATGACACGACCTTCCCTTCAGCAACAAAGAGACCAAGTTCAGACTCCCTCTCCCCTATGCACTCCTTCAAGGCGCCGGCAACCGTTGTCGCAACCCCGCCTGAATGCCAGCCAAAGGCGGGCACGTAGCTCAATGCCTGAAACCAGTAAGGGTCGGACAGTCTTTTGAGAAAAGCCATTGATCCAAATTCAGCCACAAAAGCAGGAGCAATCGCACCGGCGAGTGCAGCCATCCTGGCGAAAAGCCATTTCGATGCCTTTCCCCAACGGATCGGGAGCGTTGTAATACCCATTCGCTGCATAATTTAATTATATCTAGAGTAATTCCGATAAGCAATAAAAATAAAAATAATAAACCAATAGTAAAATCAAAAAATCACCGGCAGGGGGGAAGTTGATGGTATTCCGAAAAAAAGATGCCCGGCTATGCTCTTGCGAGGTCCGCATACATCCTGCAGCCGCTAAACTACTGAGGCAGATATGGCGGGTCTCCTTTTAGCAACGGCGCTTACTCCACGTGGTTGCTCAGCGCATTGCGTGATTGTCTGAGGGCATCCAATGCTAGACTACTCTGCAAAGACTGATTGGTTCGCGCATGCCTCAAGCCCCATGGTGTATACTGAGTGTCGTTTCAGTGTACCGACAATTCCTTTTTCGCTTCTTCTGAGTTGTCTTTGTTATCGTTATCGACTGATCATATTATATAGGAGAGGTATATATTTGTATATCATGGACACCTAACTCCACACTGGCATTCTGCCCAGGATGGAGACTGCGGCGACTATGTGTGTTCAAGCGTCTGGACCCCCACTCAGTATTTTCTTTAAAAAAGGTCTTGCAAAAAGACATCTCTTGAAATATAGTAAATGGCGTTCGTGGTATTGCGGTTAGTTCTGTTGTATCGATGTATGGGTTCTGACGGATTCTTGCTCATAGCAAAGATCTGAAACGGATGCACAAAAGGTTTGAATGCCTTGACAAGGGTGCCTTTTTAGAAGCTCTGTAACCTTCAGAGGCGTTCTGTGATCGTGATAACGCACGCTTTCTTTGCATACTAAAAGCAGGCCAAAGCCTGCCACAACCATACGGTAATCATTACAAGGAAAAAGGAGGTTTCAAAAATGCCGCTTGATCCAACCAAACACGCAGACTGGGAGATTGCAGAAGCAGCCGAGGCTAACATGAAAACGGTCTATGAGCTAGGGGAGGCTCTGGGCCTCGAGAAGAAGGAGCTTCTTCCCCACGGGCACCATATTGCAAAACTAGAGTTCAACAGTATTCTGAAACGTCTTGCCAAAAAACCTGACGGTAAGTATATTGATGTTACTGCCATCACCCCTACACCCCTTGGAGAGGGTAAATCGACCACTACTATGGGACTAACCCAAGGGCTTGGAAAGAGAAGAAAAAGCGTTATTGCAGCCATACGCCAGCCTTCCGGAGGCCCGACAATGAATATTAAGGGCTCTGCCGCAGGAGGCGGACTTTCGCAGTGTATACCCCTTACCCCGTTCTCCCTCGGACTTACCGGTGATATAAACGCCATTATGAATACCCATAATCTCGCGATGGTTGCTCTCACCGCACGGATGCAGCACGAATTTAATTATACTGACGAGCAGCTTGCGAAGCGCAAATTGAAAAGACTGAATATTGATCCCCGCAATGTGGAGATGAAATGGATAATGGATTTTTGCGCCCAGTCACTCAGGGATATTGTCATTGGTCTCGGCGGCAAAGATGATGGATTCATGATGCGATCAGGGTTCGCCATCGCTGTCTCATCGGAAGTCATGGCCATTTTGGCTGTTGCGAAAGACCTCAAGGACATGCGCGAACGGATGGGAAAAATCGTGGTGGCGCACGACAAGAGCGGTAAGCCGGTAACCACAGAAGACCTAGACGTTGCCGGCGCAATGACCGCATGGATGGTTGAGGCAATCAATCCCAATCTCATGCAGACCATTGAAGGGCAGCCTGTCCTTGTGCATGCAGGCCCATTCGCCAATATCGCAATCGGTCAGTCTTCTATCATAGCCGACAGGATCGGTCTCAAACTCGCTGATTATCACGTAACCGAGTCAGGATTTGCCGCGGACATCGGATTCGAGAAGTTCTGGAACCTCAAGTGCAGATTCTCAGAGCTAAAGCCTCATGCAGCGGTTCTCGTTGCAACCATAAGGGCCTTAAAATGTCATGGGGGCGCGCCGATTCCCGTACCGGGAAAACCGATACCCGAAGAGTACAAGGGCGAGAATGTTGGATGGGTCGAAAAAGGCTGCGAGAATCTTGTACACCACGTGAATACCATAAAGAAGGCAGGCATCAACCCTGTTGTCTGCATTAACGCCTTCTATAGTGATACGGACAATGAGATAAAGATGGTGAGAAGACTCGCTGAGGCGGCAGGGGCAAGGGTCGCCCTCTCAAAACACTGGCAGTTTGGCGGCGAAGGCGCCTTGGAGCTTGCCGATGCAGTTGTCGAAGCTTGTAACGAGCCGAATAATTTCAAATTCCTCTATGAAATTTCGACACCCCTCCG
Source organism: Nitrospiraceae bacterium (assembly GCA_003453735.1). GTDB lineage: Bacteria > Nitrospirota > Thermodesulfovibrionia > Thermodesulfovibrionales > UBA9159 > UBA9159. The sequence continues at coordinate 18,049 of DMNE01000237.1, forward strand.
CCAGCGGATCGAAAAGATTGCACAAGAAGTTTACGGTGCAGATGGAGTCGAATATTCCCCGGACGCCCTCGCAAAGGCAAAGAGGATGGAGGAAGACCCCCAGATCGCAAAGCTCGGCACCTGCATGGTGAAGACCCACCTCAGCCTTACTGACAACCCGAATCTAAAAGGTGTTCCGAAAGGTTGGAAACTCCATGTCCGTGATATCCTCACTTATATGGGAGCGGGCTTTGTCGTTCCCGTTGCCGGCACCATTAAGTTGATGCCCGGTACGGCCTCTGACCCTGCCTACAGAAGGGTCGACGTAGATGTGACTACCGGCAAGGTGAAGGGGTTGTTCTAAAACAGAGCTAATCGCCAATGTTCTGGAAGCCTCCGGAAAGATTTTTCGGGGGCTTTTTTTATCGGTGGAATCGGTCCTGCCCTAAAGCTCTTTGGTCCGCATTATGCACCTATCGAAAAGGGGCTAACGAGGGATTCGCCTGCCGGTTGCTCCGGACAATCCGCCTGAGGCCGATAAAAAGCAAATGCGCTCGCAGAAGGATAGGCTGGCTTACATCCTTTCAGGCGTGCTCAGACCCAAAATCTCGAGACCGTCCTTCAAGACAACCCGTATTGCCTCGCAGAGCGCAAGCCGTGCTGCGCTGAGTTCAGCATCACCGGTGATCACTCTGAATTTGTTGTAATAGGGATGGAACAACCCAGCCAACTCCTGAAGGTAGAAGGTTATCCTGTGCGGTTCGTGGGAAAGCACTGCGCCTTCAAATATCACGGTATAGGTGAGCAGTTTTTTTATTATCCTTAGTTCCTCGGGTGTCAAAAGAAGGCTAAGATCAACGCCTTCCAGATCCTCGATGCTTACTCCAGATTCGCGTGCACGGACAAAGATACTGTTAATCCGCGCATTGGCATACTGCAGATAGAACACAGGGTTCTCTGCTGACTGCTCCTTCGCCACATCGAGGTCAAACTCTAGATGGCTGTCAGGCCGTCTGGTGAGAAAGATGAACTTTGTTGTGTCAGGACCGACCTCATCCATCACTTCCCTCAGCGTGACGAACTCACCTGCCCGCTTCGACATCTGAACCGGTTTGCCCGCCCTCAGAAGGGTCACCATCTGAACAAGAATAATCTTGAGGTGTTCCGGTGGATAACCCAATGCCTGGATCACCGCCTTAAGCCTCGAAATATAGCCATGATGATCAGCGCCCCAGATATCCACGATCGCGTCCAATCCTTTTTCGATCTTCTTCCTGTGATAGGCAATGTCTGAAGCGAAATAGGTGAACTCGCCGTCGCTCTTGATGATCACCCTGTCCTTGTCATCTCCAAAGACGGTCGCCCTGAACCAGAGTGCATTGTCCTGCCTGTAGAGGTGCCTGCGGTGTCTAAGGTCATCTATCGCATTATCCACATCGTTCTTTGAGTAAAGCTCCCGTTCGCTTTGCCATGCATCGAAGACAATCCCAAAAGCTTTGAGGTCCTCTTCAATCTCCCTGAGCATCTCCTTATAAGAAAAGTCCGTGAAGAATTCGGATGCTTCCTGAAAACTCATCTCCGAATATCTGTTGCCGTACCGACTGATAAACCTTCTAGCAAGGTCCTCTACATAATGGCCCCTGTAGCCGTCTTCGGGAAACGGATACTCTATGCCCAAGAGCTGCTGATATTTTGCGAACACAGAGAGGCCCAGTATCTTCACCTGTCTCCCCGCATCGTTGATATAATACTCCCGTTCCACCTCATATCCCGCGGCCTTCAGGAGATTGGACAGCGCAGCTCCAACCGCAGCGCCTCTTCCATGGCCCAGGTGTAACGGCCCAGTCGGGTTAGCACTCACAAACTCTACCTGTATACGTTGGCCCTTGCCTATCTCCCTTCTCAGGAACTTCTCCTTTCCTGCAAGAAGGCTTTTCAATTCGGAGAAAAGATACTTTTTCGAGAAGGTAAAGTTTATAAAACCGGGTCCGGCTATCTCTATCCGTTCGAATATCTCTTGAGCTTCAAGAGAGCTCACAATATCCGCTGCGATCTTACTTGGTGGTTTCTTCAGAATCTTGGAAAGACTCATCGCCACTGGTGTCGCAATATCTCCGAACCTCTCTTCCCGCGGTATTTCCAGTTCCACAGGGATGCGATCAACACCGAGCTTTCTGACGACCTGCTCTATCATGGCCTTGACACCCTTTTTCATCGTGTTAAAGTTTAAACACCTTGACTACTAAAGTCAATAATTTTACTGAAGAATAATCTCTGTGAAGCACTGTCATCCACTGTTGAAATTCTTAAGGATCACAGGATAATCCACCCTATGCCCTGTCTTGATGAATGCCAGTTGTGATTTTCCCGGGCTCTCTTTAAACTAAGGGGATGAAACTATTTCCCGCAGCGCTTGTTATTTGCCTCGTCTTTTTGGCAGGATTACTTTTGCGAGGCGTAACATCGAGAAACCCACGGCATCAACACAGCAATGGATCCATGAATAAAAAAGCGAAGCGGACGGTGACGATATTTCTTTTGCTCTTCGTGGCTGGCCTGTTATTTAGGATTATGGGTAAGATCGCGCTCTTGCTCGGTATTATAATCCTTATTCTCTCTGCGTTGACTTTCCGAAAAAAATAGCCTCAGCATATCCTCGGCAACAATTCCCCCGGCAGCATGTCTATCAGCCTGGTACCTCCTATAGCTGTTTCCAAAAAAACAGTCCCGCCCGGAGAATCCTGTACCTCTCCAATAATCTGTGCTTTGCTTCCATAAGGATGTTTTCTCATCGCGAAAATCAACGGTTCCGCTACCTCCGAGGCGACAATCGCCAGAAGTATGCCTTCATTTGCAACATAGAG
>DMNE01000237.1:20934-26050 GCA_003453735.1 Nitrospiraceae bacterium
TCTCTCATAAAGTGTATCTCCGAGGTGATCTCAATCATTGATCTTATAAGGCCGTTGAGCGGTCTGGTGTCACTTACAACAGGGGGATCGAAGGATATGCCGTTGCGCTCCGCGATTATAGCCACCCCGTGATTGCCGATCTCACCGCTTATCAAGACCTTGTCTCCCTTCCGGATCCGGGAAGAAGAAATCTCTAGTCCGTCATACACGAGGCCGATGCCCGATGTATTAATGAATATCCCGTCACCTTTCCCTTTATTCACAACCTTCGTATCGCCCGCAACTATCCTTACCCCAGCGGTAGCAGCAGCGTTGGACATAGAGAGGACGATAGCCTTCAGGTCTGATACCGGAAATCCCTCTTCTATGATAAAACCTGTTGAAAGATAAAGAGGCATGGCCCCTGCCATGCTGAGATCATTCACCGTTCCGTAAACAGCGAGTTCACCGATATTGCCGCCAGGAAAAAATAAGGGAGAGACAACATAGGAATCGGTTGTAAAGGCAAGTCTTTTCGGGTTCATATCAAGGATCGCCGAATCGCCGTATTCCTTGAGGCCAAAGGCCGGCCCAAAATGCTCTGCTATCAGTTCGTGCATCAGCCTGCCACCACTTCCATGCCCAAGGCGTATTTTATCCATGATGAGCCCCGTATTTATAGTATGCAGCACAACTCCCTTCCGTACTCACCATGCAGGCGCCCACAGGGCTTTCCGGCGTGCAAACGGTAGCGAATAACGGACAATCGAGGGGTATCTTAACACCTCTCAAAACATCACCACAGGAACATGCGGAGGGTTCGGGACACTCCGGGACATCAGGTTTGAATCTCTCCATGGCATCAAACAAAGTGAATTCATCCCTGAGTTTAAGACCGCTCCCAGGGATTGTCCCGATTCCCCTCCAGTACGCATCAGAAGGCTCAAAGTACTTCTCTATTAATGCCACCGCCCTTGGGTTACCGTTTTCCTTAACGACCGTTGTATACTGGATCTCCACGTCCGCCCTTTTATCACCAATCTGTTTCAGAAGCATATATATGCCCGTTAAGATATCTTCTGCAGAAAAACCCGTTATGACGGCCGGTTTCTTATACAGAGTCGATATGAATTCATATGGCTTCTTTCCGATGATTGTGCTAACATGGCCCGGCAGTATGAAACCATCCACCATGACATCGGGAGAATCAAGGAGTGCCTTTAAAGCAGGAGGCACCAGCTTATGGGCAGAATAGATAGAAAAAATCTCACACCCGATCTTCTCAGCCTCAGCGAGGGTAGCGGCAATGAGAGGAGACGTCGTCTCAAATCCCGTGGCAAAGAACACGAAGTGCCTACTCCTTTCTTGACAGGCGAGTTTCAGTACATCCATGGGCGAATAGGCAATCCTGATATCAGCCCCTTCTGCCCGAGCGTCGTCGAGGGACTGTGTGCCGCCCGGAACCCTCATCATGTCTCCAAAGGTGACGAGAACAACTCCGTCCATCTTCGCCAGAGCAATGGCAGAATCAACATCCTTTATGGAAGTCACGCAGACCGGGCATCCAGGCCCGCTTAAAAGGCTTATCTCCTTTGGTATGACGTCCCTGATACCGTGCCTGAAGATTGCAACGGTGTGGGTGCCGCATACCTCCATGAGTTTCAACGGCCTCCCTATTTGTTGCATGAGCTTTTTTATTTCATCGAGGACAATACGCATCTTCACCGTCTGCAATGTCCCTTCACGGCCGGGGTGCTCACCTATTGCTCTTCAGCCTCTCCCTCACCAGATACGCTTGTCCGAGGGAGATGCAGGCATCGTTACAGGGGAGAGCTCTATTAATGAAGGTGTTCAGCCCATTGGATGTCAGCATTTCCATAATTCTTCTGAGAAGATACCTGTTTTGGAAAGTTCCACCGCTTAACACAACATCCTTAAGCAGTAACGTCTCACTGATTGTCATTACGACTCGTAGTATAACATTTGCCACCGTATTGTGAAACTTAACCGATATTCGACGCAGATCCACACGGTTCAGGAAATCATTCGCAATCCCGATGATTGCCGGTGAAAAATCAACGAGAATCGCTTTGCCAGAGGTTATATTAACGGCATAATCATCCTCTGCCTCTTCGGCTACAAGGGATTCGAGGGCAATTGCCGCCTCCCCCTCGAAGGTGTTTCTGTCGCAGAGCGCGATGAGGGCGGAGACTGCGTCAAACAACCTGCCCGCCCCCGATGAGAGGGGTGAAAGTTCCGCCGCATTGACGACTTTGACGACCCTCTCTAGTGTAGCTTTTCCGTATCGCTCAACAAAGCCCATCGCACCGAGGTAATCCATCGCCTCATCTCCTGTTGCATCAACGAGGTAACTCACTGCCGTCCTCCATGGCTCCTGTATCGCCGACTCGCCTCCCGGAAGCCGAATGTACCTGAAGTGGCCGATTCTCTCAAACCCATTGACATCCGCAACGAGAAACTCCCCGCCCCAGAGATTACCGTCCGTTCCATATCCCGTACCATCAAAGACAACGCCGATAACCTTCCTGACAAGGCCGTGTTCTGCCATAACAGAGCCGATATGTGCATAGTGATGCTGTATCCCATAGGTTTTTAAGCTGCCTCCTTGCCTTAATGCCCATTGTGTGGACAGGTAGCCGGGATGGAGATCATGTCCGATGGCAACCGGTCTTACCCTGTATATGCCCTTTATGTTTTCGAGGCATTCTTCGAAAAACTGCACCGTCTCATAGTTCTCCATATCCCCTATATGCTGACTCGGAATGGCAAAACTTCCCTTCGTAACCGTAAAGGTATTTTTTAAGTCTGCCCCACACCCTATAACTTCTGGACCGTCAGCGTGAAGAGCTATAGGCTCAGGTGCATAGCCACGGGAACGACGCACAAAAGAAGTCGGGAGTCCGGAGTCCGAAGTCCGATCCACTGCTACGTGTCCATTGACCTTCAACCCCTGACCAGTGAATCTGAGAACCGAATCATCCACCCTCATAAAGATATCTCTGTCGTGGATAAGGAGCGCGTCCACAAGACCGAAGAGCCTCGTCATTGCCTCGTCATTGTCTTTGACAATGGGCTCCTCTGTCAGATTACCACTGGTCATTACAAGGGCGTGAAAATGGGAATTATGAGGAGCGGGATTCTGATGAGTGGGACTGAAGAACAACAGATAATGTAAGGGTGTATAGGGCAGCATGAATCCCAAATCTCGATTGCGTGGCGAGACTGCTTCAGGGAGTATTGATTCTGGATCAGNNGAAACCTCACAGAACCTTTCTATGGCATCGATATTAGGCGCCATTAAGGCAAAGGGTTTATTATTCCTTCTCTTTCGCACTCTCAGTTTTTCCACTGCTTCCTCATTTGCGGCGTCACACGCTATATGAAATCCACCCAATCCTTTGATCGCCACAATCTTTCCGTCTCTTAATAATTCTATGGTCTGCTCCACCGCTTTGCCGTTGATGGTTGATGGTTCGTGCCCGATGACTAATCCCACATTCGGGCCGCAGCGAGGACACGCATTGGGCTGTGCGTGAAACCTCCTGTCCTTCGGATTGTGATATTCTTCGGAGCATTCAGAGCACATCTGAAAAGAAGCCATAGTCGTATTCGGTCTGTCATAGGGAACGCACTTGGTTATGGTATATCGGGGGCCACAGTTTGTACAGTTCACAAAAGGATAGAGGTATCGCCTATTGGAGGGGTCCACTAACTCCTTCAAACAATCATCGCAGATCGAGACATCAGCTGAGATCAAGGTAAAAGGTGACTGACTCTCGTCATCCCAGCTGTCGGATATCCGAAAATCCGTATATCCGAATTCAGGCAATGGGGATATGGCAATATCGACTATCTGCGAAAGAGGCGGCGATTCCCGGGGAAGCCTCTCGATGAACTGAAGGAGATTCTCTCCCTCTATATCTATACTCACCCCGTGAGACGTGTTGGTTACATAGCCCTTCAGATGGAGAGATTCAGCGAGTTTATAAATATATGGCCTGAATCCGACACCTTGAACAATTCCTCTTACCGTTATTTGAGCCCGTTCAACCATTCAGCCCATCGATCGAGTCCCTCTCCTGTCCTACAGGAAACCTCAAAAATCTTTATTCCGTGATTAAGAGAGATGGCATCTTTCCTCAGCTTATCGATATCTACATCAATGTGGGGGAGAAGATCGATCTTGTTTAACACCAGCGCTGCTGACTCCTGAAACATTAACGGATATTTCAGGGGTTTGTCATGCCCCTCGGTAATGCTCAGGACCATTGCCTTCATATCTTCGCCGACCTTGAATTCGGCGGGACAGACGAGATTTCCCACATTCTCGATAACCAGCATGTCGAGATCCTGCAGAGGAACCTCCGTCAACACCTCCCTGATCATGTTCGCATCGAGATGACAGGCACCACCCGTATTAATCTGTACAACTGGCACGCCGGTAGTGTTTATTCGCTCGGCATCATCGGTTCCCGCAATATCCCCTTCTATGACCCCGATGTTCATCCTGTCTTTCAGTTTGAGAATCGTCCTTTCAAGGAGCGACGTCTTGCCGGCACCTGGTGCGCCCATCAGGTTCAGCACAAACACGCCCGCTTCCCGAAATCTCTTTCTGTTCTCCTCTGCCAACCTTTCATTCGCCTCGAGTATCTTGGTCACGACCTTCACTTTCATCAATGAACCTCCATATCAACAATTTCCATCTCGTAGCCTTTCTGAATCTGAAAGGTAGGAGAACCGCACCACGGGCAGTTCAGTACGTGTGTATCTTCAACCTCAAAGTCACGCTCGCATCGGCCGCACAATCCTCCAAGGGGCACAAGGTCTATAACGAGTTTTGCGTCCCTTGCAGGAGTATCGCTCTTGGCAACGTCAAAGGTAAAAAGAAGGGCCTCAGGCATGATACCCGCGGCCCTTCCGATTTTGAGTGTTACTGACTCGATAGAACGATAGCCCTCGGCATGACATTTATCGACGATAATGTCCAGAATACCAAGGGCTATGGAAGCCTCATGCATTACTGCCCTTAGCCAGTCTTTCCTTCTCTTTTTCGTACGCCTCTTTGCCGGCCTCAACGGCCGTCGCTATAATGGATTTCTTCTCCTGATAGAAATCC
>DMNE01000020.1 GCA_003453735.1 Nitrospiraceae bacterium
TGTTCACTATTCGAACTATTCCGAGGGGCTTCCCATAACAGCCATTAATTGTTGCCGCATCACCCGTTCGTGGAAATCCGAGGATGACCCTTCCTTTCGTTGAAGTAGGAAGGACCCAATTTGCATTATCTTAAGCGGCGACCTCCTTTCTGTCAACAGATTTCTGCTGTAATACAGCAGTGAGTTTAGGCAGTTCCTTGTAACCCTTTACGCGTTTGAATTTCTTCTCTGCTCGGAGGAGAGCCGCTACCGCCCACCTCTGAGCCATATCGCCGCCCCTCCAGCGTTTAACCCTGCCGGTGGTGGTGCGTACGCCCGAGAAGCAAGACTCCAGCGGATTTGTCGTTGCAAGGGTTTTTCTCAAGAGCCCCGTAATGCCGAGCTTGTGCACGGTCAGGGTTTCCTCAAGCCCCTCTTTCAGCGAGGATGCCGCATCAGGGTTCAGGTTCTCAAGATACTTGACCGTTAGATCAAGGGATTTCTTTGCCTCGTTATAATCCGTCATCTTGTACGCTGCGCTGATACGGGCATCAACCGCATTTTGATGCTTCTCAGGGAGATGCTTCAGCACATTACGCCGTTTATGCTGTTGGCACCTTTGCACCATGGCCTTTTCTCCAAACATCCTGGCTACGGCCGATCTCAAGGCCTTCGCGCCGTCCAGTACAAACAGATAATCCTTGCCGGTATCCAGTCCTCGCCTGGCCATGTCCTCAAGCAGACTCTTGCACACTTCGGCATTTTCAGTGGCCCCTTGGCAAAGACCAAGGATATGCTTTTTGCCGTCCTTATCCAAGCCCATAGCCACAACAAGCAGATGCCCTTTAAACTCAATCCCGTCGATAAATANNACGCTGGATTTCTTTATGCCGTAGCCTTTCAGAAAGTCCGAAACAGCCTCTTCGTAATCACGGCTGGATATGCCAAGTATCATGTTCTTCAGCACTGATTCCCTCATGCTATGAGGGTCCCGGAACGCCTCATATGTCGCAAGGGGGATTTCCTTTTTGTCCTTGCCCCTTAGACGGGGGCGGTCTATAATTACTTCCTGTTTGTCATAATACACTGGCCTGAGATCGTTGCCCCACCAGTTGGCCATCCTTAAAGGATTCTTTGAGTGCTTGGGGCCGGCTATCCGCACACANNTCCGAATTCATCGCGGCTAACATGAGCAATATCCCTGTCTCTTGCGCCATCTCTCTGATAAGCTGTGGCAGATTCCCAATGACTTCGGCCACCCGAAGCGGCAGCTCCAGCAGGATACCTCCCTCACTGATCTCCCTTATTTTCCCGTTTACTTTTCTCTGCATCTTCCGATATCTTTTCTCCATAGAAGCGGTCTCCTTTAGTGTTTGATTTCACCAATCAATTCTAATCGGCGGCCGCTTCCCACTTCAACAATTCAAAGGGGCATGCTCCAGGCGCGCTGCCTTGTTGACAATGCACTAACCTCAGCTTACGTTTTCTTACTTTCCTCCTAAAAACTCAGGTGAGTGGTATACTGTGGGTTAGCGGTAATATCGGTAACAGGGGAGGGTGGATTTCATGCCACTCAGGTTTCTTGGCAAGACCAGGGCACGCTAAGGAAAGAAATAAGAGTGTTCCCGTTTTCTCTCAATATCCCGCGGCAGGAACCATGAGCCGGACCATCGACCGCTTCATCTCCACGGCGGAGATCCGAAAGCGGCACGAGATTCTGGTTCGCGCGCCGGCGGAGCTGGTGTTCGGCGTTGCGGAGAACTTCGAGCTTCAGTCCATTCCCATAGTTCGTGCGATCTTCCAGCTACGCGCGATGCTGTTCGGCGCGCGCCATGAGCCGATGCGCAAGGGCCTTGTGGAGGAGATGCTGGGTATCGGGTGGGGCAAGCTCGCCTACGCACCGGGACGGGAAGTGGTGATGGGCGCGGTGACCGAACCGTGGATCGCGGAGGTGAAATTCCGCGCCATCGCACCGACGGACTTCGCCGATTTTCGTAGCCCCGGCCTCGTGAAGATCGTATGGACGCTGGAGGCGGAGCCGCTTGGCCGCGCGCTCACGCGTTTCGCCACCGAGACGCGCGTCGCGCCCACTGACGAGACCGCGCGCAGGAAATTCCGCGCGTACTGGCGCAAGTTCGGGATTGGCGCCGTGATCATACGGTTGCTCGCCATTCCTTCGATGAAGAGGGAAGCCGAGCGGCGGTATAAGGCCGGGGCGCGGTAACCGGCGCCGCCGCTTAAGCCGCCTATGGCATAGAAAAGAAACAAGAGAATTCGAAAGAAACCCCTGTTGCGGATCCCACATCAAAATTCCGANNGAAAACTTCTATCACGAACCTCAAATTGAATTCAAAATCGTAGGTTTCTGTTCAAATACGCCCGCTGGTCCTGCCGATGGTTCCCCGGAATGAAATCGGAGGAGCAAGCGACTCTAAAGGCAGCGGCATAGAAGCTCCAGCCCCCGGATTGAATCGCTCTCCAATATAATACTCTGTCCCGTTGTTTTTTCCTTTATTTGATGTATAATTATCGCAAGAAATTAGCCTGAGCTACAGGGTGAGGAAACCATCAGGCGAAGGTTGATAATTTTTTGTGCTCCACCTCTATAAACAGAATTTACACATGTTACAGCAATACTACGGGGAAGGGGGGAAAAGTGGAGAATGCTAACATATCAAATCACAAAGGGCGATTTCGGATTCCCCTCACAATTATTCTCCTCCTGTATATCGCGCTCATCTCCTTTCCTTATCGTATATCTCCTTTCATGCCGGGCAAGGATCCCTCGTGGACATATGCCATCAATTATTTTTTTGCGAAGGGAGTCATTTTCGGCAGGGACGTGGTCTGGACGTACGGGCCGCTCGGCTTTCTCTCGTACCCTCAATTCGTGGGTGCGAACATCGAGATCGCGACAGCCTTTCAGCTTTTCCTCTGGCTTGTCTTCCTCGTCTTCCTCGCATATCACACCCTGAGGGCTGATTTCCCTCTAATACGATTTTTCTTTTTTACCGTTCTTTATATGGTCGGGCATGCGGCCTACTCCTTCGGCCTTGTGGGGTTCGACCAAGTCCTGGACTTCTACGCCGCACTCCTTTTGTGCCTTGCTTTCACGAGAGAAAAATGGCTCATTCCTTACGTACTTGCGGCGCTTCTTGCAGCCCTTTCACTGCTCATAAAAGCGAGCTCTTTTTTCTTTATCGCGGCTTCGATCTTCGGCTTCATTGTGGTCAAGGCGTTTTACGAAAGAAGGAAGGCGCTTTGCGCCCTTGCCCTTTCTCTTCTCGTGCCCGTTTTTTTTGTCTGTTTCTACTTTCTTTACTGCCCTTCTCTTTCAGCCATCATAGGATATCTCAGGGGAATTTCCGAACTTTCTGCGGGGTACAATATCGCTCGGAGTCTTCCCGGGAAGCCGCTTGAAATGGCACTGGCGCTCTCAGGGTTCGTTCTTTATTTCCTCTTCATGATCATTCTATACAAGACGAGCTTGAAGGCGTTCCTCCTTTCTCTCATGTTCGTCCCGGCTCTCTTCGTTGCGTTCAAGCACGGCTTTGTTCGGCCCGGTACACACACGCTCATCTTCCTCTCCTCGCTTTGTTCCCTTGTTGCCCTACTCATCTTTTTCGCGGACGAGCTAAAAATGATCTGGAGGGCTGCATTCCTCGTCTCTGCGTACGTATTCATTTTTGTCTTCCTCTTTCCGCTGAATCTCCCCCCGCACATGTTTCTGAATGGGGTTATAGGGCGGTTCGCTATGAACAGCATGGTTCGTTTTTCTATTTACAGACAAGACCATGAACGACTTTCGCAGGAGAACCTGAGGACTCAGGTTCTTTCGCAGGAGGTCATGAAAAGGCTGGAGGGCAGCAAGATCGGCATCTTCCCATGGGAGGTCTCCTACGCTGCGGCAAACCCGATCGCCTATGTCCCCTTCCCCGTGATGCAGGCTGACGACGCATATACGCCGTATCTTGACAGGTTGAACGCTGGCTTTCTTGAGGACAGCACGAAAGCCCCGGACCGCATCCTCTTTGAGTGGAAAGCAGTGGATGGCCGCAACCCGCTTGCCGACGTGCCATCGATGACGCTTGCTCTTTACAAATGGTATGATGCGGATCTCCGACAGGGTGACCTCCTGATCGTAAAAAGGCGGCAACATCCCCGCTTCTCGGGTCTTGCGCTTCTCGAGAAAGGGACATTTAACACGCAGGATGAAGTCACTTTCCCCCCGGGTGCGGCTGTCGCTCGAATACATATGCATCTAAACAAAGCGGGACTCCTCTCGAAAGTCCTCTACAAAGTCCCCGCGGTACGGATGGCACTTTTGGGGGACTCAGGTCAGGTTGTCGATTTTCGCGTTGTGCCTGAGACGCTTGAAAACGGGCTTTTTGCAGGAACGCTCCCCATCGGCCTCGACGATGCGGAGATGCTTTTCGGCAGTGGAGAAATGAAAAAACGGTTCAGGGGGTTCCGGCTTGGGGGGGAAGGGCTTCCGCTTTATGACAAAGAGATATCGGTCGAGTTCTATAGGATTCGCTGACCTTCCTCCAGCTTTGGCTTCCCTTCCCCATCTCTCGTTCGAGAGATTTACATATTCGGCTGGCATTTCCTTATCAGAAAGTAGCTGGTTAAACCCAACCCCATCTTTAATCATCAACTCTACTGAATCAATCATCAGTGGCCGAATAGGCCAAGAAACACTCGAGATTATAGTGACAGAGCATTGAATTAGGGTTCGGATTAGCAAACGTAAAAAAAACAACGCTAAGGAATTTTCTTTCAATTTAATCAAGTTTACCTGTCTTATCAAATAGTTACCCTGTCCTGGTAATTTTTTTCAAATATGCCCTGATGCACAAATAGCTCAATAATATCAGTGATCATTTCGCGAGAACTTCAGATTTGGTTAAGATGCCTTTTAACATTAACCACTAAGGAGTTAACGCTATGTATGGTCTATTTTTCACCAAACAAGATAGGGAACGTCTCAGCAATTTTCCTCAAGATATTCCACAAGAGGATGTGATTGCTCACTTTACGCTATCGAGGAAAGATAAGCGATATCTGAGAAAGTTGAGAGGCGATCATAACCGGCTAGGCTTCGCTTTGCAATTGTGTACTCTGAAGTACATGGGTTTTTGCCCCGATGATATTGTCTCAGTGCCACTATCAGTCGCTGAATATTTGGCTGCGCAAATAAAAATCCGCGACTTCGACAGTCATCTGGAACGATATGGGCAACGGGAGCAGACCAGAACAGCGCATCTTCGGCTAGCACAGAAACGTCTTGGTTACAAAAAACCAAGCACGAAATACCTGGAAATATTTGCCAAGTGGCTGATGGAGAGAGCCCTTGAGCACGACAAACCAACATTCCTCTTTCAGGCAGCATGTGAGAAACTCAAGAGTGACAGGATTATCCGTCCCGGCATAACCATGCTGGAGCATATGGTGATGGCAGCGCGTCAGCAGGCCCACACTGAGACGCACAACAGACTTCATCCATTGTTGACTGCCGAGGTCAAAGCCTTTCTTGACGGCTTATTGGTAAAAGACAAGTCCCTCAATCGCTCACCTCTTTCCTGGTTAAGCCTGGGTGCAACAGCAAATACGTCAGCGGAAATCCTTGAGACTATCGAAAAGTTATCATTCTTAAGAAAAAGCGGGGTGCATCTTTTGGATCTCAGCGTCTTGAATCCCAATCGGAAGAAATTCCTTGCGCACATCGGCAAGAGATCTACAAGTTATGGGCTTCAGCAGACGGTCCCCATGCGCCGCTATCCAATCCTTGTTTGCTTTGCCCATCAAGCATGGGTGGACGTAATTGATGAACTGATCGATCTGTACGATCGTTGTCTCGCATATTCTTATAGCCATGCGCAGCATGACCTAAAGGATTATCAACTATCAATCGCGAAGGCAAGCAATGAGAAACTCAAACTCTTTCAGATGATCGGCCAGCTGGTCCTTAATGATGAAGAGATTAATGATACGGATTTGAGGCCCACTATCTATACCCATATTCCCAAGGATCGCCTCAAAATGGCGGTTGATGAATGTGGCCGGATTATCCGTCCTTACGATGACCACTATGACTTCTGGTCCAACCGTTACAGCCATCTTAGAGAATTCGCGCCACGGTTTTTGGAGACTCTTCAGTTTCGATCAAACACCGAAGATGATCCCTTACTGGACGCCGTCGAATTGCTCAAGACACTGAATGCGGAAAGCAAAAGAAAGATTCCCGATGGTGCGCCTCTGGGTTTTGTCTCAAACGCATGGCGGCCTTATGTAATCAACAAAGAGGGACAGATCGTCAGACGGTATTATGAAATATGTGTGCTGTGGGAACTGCGGGCTGCCCTACGGTCCGGGAATATCTGGGTCGAGGACAGCAGGCGATACGCAAACCCTGAAACGTATCTCATCCCAAAAGAA
>DMNE01000230.1:0-16241 GCA_003453735.1 Nitrospiraceae bacterium
GATATACAAGACACAAGATGCCTGGTGTTCAGGAATTCCACGACAATAGCTGAAAACTCAGAGATAGAGGAAAGGGGTTAGGAGAAAGCAGCCTCGGCGGGTGGCATTTTAGGTGATTTCGGATATCAGACCGGGGTTTTGCGGCGCAAGGAGGAGAGTCCCAAGCAGCTCATATCCCCACGGAGCAAGCAGGCAGTGGTTTCCCGGAAGACCCCAGTGCAGCGCCTGCTAGCGCCGGCTGACTCCCGATCCTTCCTGGCGCCCGATCAAAAGAGCAAGACCCCGGGAGAAATCCTTCCGTTTGTTGCCGGCGAAATCCCGGCATGCCGGCTGCCATTCGGACAGTTCGAATGGAGTCGTCGTGCACTAGCTATCCATGGGTAATACAATCCGAGGAATGCTCACGCCAAAGGGTCTTCCATCCCCGCATCGCGAAACCCCCTTTTCCTGAAGAGGCAACTGTCACAGCTTCCGCAGGGCTTGCCATCGGGTTGCGGGTCATAACAGCTCCAGGTGAGGGCATAGTCAACCCCAAGTTCCGTGCCACTCTTTATAATCTCGCCTTGTGTCATAAAGAGAAGGGGCGCACGTATATTGAACCTTAGCCTCCCTTCAACCGAGGCCTTTGTGGCAAGGTTTGCCATATCCTGAAATGCCTTCAGGTATTCTGGCCGGCAGTCGGGATAACCGCTATAGTCAACCGCATTCGCGCCGATAAAGATATCGTTCGCTCCCAATACCTCTGCCCATGACAGTGCGAAGGAAAGAAAGATTGTATTACGGGCAGGGACATAGGTAACGGGAATCTCATCAGTCCGAGGTTGCCCCACGGCAGCAGACTGTGGTCTTTTCGGCACTGCAATCTCTGAGGTAAGGGCTGAACCGCCGATCTCCCGTAAATCAAACTGCACGGTAAGCAACTTCACAGCACCGAGGGCTGAGGCAACCATCTTTGCCGACTCCAGTTCCCTCCTGTGCCTCTGGTAGTAATCNNCCGCTTAAGAGGACAACCGCCTTTTTCATAAAGCGATGTCTTCAACTGCAACGGATGCAGAGAACTTGACAATCAAAAGAGGCGATGACGATTTTGGATTCACAACTCACTGGTCATAATGCATGATCCGGAACAACCGCGTGAAGACGACTTTCTTAGGGTATCCTGCATATCTTCAGTAAACATCATCCGCTGTGCCCATCTTCCCGTCTGGGCCTACGCTGATGATGGTCACACCGTCCGTTTCAGCTCTGTAGAAATATGGTCTTCCCCATGGATCCTTTGAACTGCCGACTTGATCCAAATCCCGCGGGTAAAAGCCATTACTGTATTTATACGCCTCTGCTTTAAAACGAAGTGCGTCGATCTCTCTCACCGCTTCCAATCTCCTTAGCTCATCACCGCCCGGAAAAGGTTCAAATGTTATCGAAGACCGACTTCCCCAGATCGTCGGCGCTAAGAATGAAATGACGAGGGCGATAATTAGGGTGGATGACGGCAACCATTTCATAAAAGACCTTTCCCTCGCCTCAGCCTGGTCAGTTATGGTCACCTTTGTTACAGGGGAAACCTCCACAGGTTTTATGACATTTCTTTCCATGAGTGACACAAGGGTTCTCGAAGCCTCAAAATCAGCCATCCCGCTCAGATCGATGATGATACTCACATCACTTTCACCATCAATAAAGGTGAGGAGCCTTTCTTCATCCGGAGTTAATGACACGTCAGTCGTATCGTTCTTTTCAAATACCGTGTCAAGAGTTATCTTGCCCTCAATGAGGGACCACTCGTCTACGATGCGGAGGCCGTCCATGAGAAGGTGTTGCGTATCGAGGGTTATCGGCATATCTTTGTTCACAACAACGAGATGTGACTGAAACTCATAGGTGCCTTCCTTCCAAGAGAACAGTTGCACTACCGTCTCGGTAACCTGTGAGACCAGGGTCGCCTTCAAGTCTTCTATTCCGACCAGACCCTTATTCATGAGGATATCTCCGATTCTCAAACCCGTCGCCTTCTGCTCCTCAAGGGCTGCGCGCAGGGCTGCTTCCTCAATCAGGTTTTTCTTGATGAGGATCATTCCAAGCCTGTTCTCCTCGGTTCTCCTCCGCGATTCTGCTGATACGATGTTGCCGTCTGAAAACATGAGGAGGACCTTGTCTTTGCCACCGGTCAAGGTCAGAACACCCGTCTTTTTCTGAAAATAAATGAGCTGCAGGATATCAGCAAGACCGAAATCTGAGAGAGATCCTTCTAAAGCCATCCTCTGCTTATCCCCCTTCGCATATGAATGATAGAGAACAGGTACGCTAACCCCATGAGAAGAATTGCAGGGGGCTCGAGCCACCCCTGGACAAAAGGAGAAAGTCCTGTAAAAGGATGCCGATTCATCACTAGTACCGACAGAGGAAACAAAAACAGCCACAAGAAAAGCAATCCTGTCAGAACCCTGCCTGAATATATCTGACCTAATCCGGGCACCGTATATGCGAGGAGTTTCACTGTCCTCCTCCTCTTTGTCTGAATCTGATAGACGGACAATATGCTGGCTATCCTCTCCCGGGAATCTAGCTCCTCAACCTTGATGAGAAACCTATAACACCGCGGACACATCTCACTCCAGATCAAGTTTCTCGAACACTTGCTGCAGAATATTGCGCCGCACCGCTTACACCGATGCGCCCTGACCTTTATCTTCTTATTGACGAGAAAAAATGCCGGAATCATGAGTGCAGCAGCCAGGCTAAAGGATAGCCCGAAAATCCTGCCCCTTCCCTGTGCGTATTCCCACAAATCAGACATGGGCAAGGTTTCGTCTACGACAAACCGATTCGGGCTTTTGCCTGACATAGCGACAAATCGCGAAACGGCCTTATTGTCCAGTTTTGCCGCCTCAAGGAAATACTCGTCACCCTTTGCAAAGTCGAGGGTCTCCCGGTACACTTGGCTGAGGTTATAGAATGCAGCAGGGAGGGGTTTTATCCCGACAGCGCTTTGGTAAGACTCCTTTGCCGCCTCCAAGTCTTTCAGGTCATAGTATGCATTGCCGAGGTTTGTCAATACGAGAGGGCTTGCAGATCGCGTAAGCAATGCCTTGTAAATTTGAATAGCGTCGAGAGGATCGCCTTCCCTCTTCAGAGCAAGCGCATAGGAGAAGTCCGAGGGAAAGTCCTTGCCTGCCTTCAGTGTTGCCAATGCATACTGGTTATCCTCACCCTCGTTTACCGCTACAATGGCTCTCAGCTCCGGTGACGGAGGCACCAAGAAAGTATCCGCAACCCTCAAAATCAGCGGAGACAACAGGAGAGAGAAAAAAGCCATGTACACGAAGACCCTGTCTTCTTTCCTCAGGTACAGACCGACAAGAAACAGTGCTCCTGCCAGCAGAGCAAAGAAACCAAAGAGAGAGAGGAGGAGCAACGACAAGAGGAAGAGTCCCTTCCTCTTGTCCTCCAGGATATCATGGAGAAGCAATGGTTGTTCCAGAGGCAGCCTTATCGCAACAGTTATGATGAGGGCCAGGACATAAGAGATGAGAAGACTGATATATAATTCTCCGTCAAGGTTGAACTGCCACCAGAAGTTACTCTTGTATGCATTTAGTCCTTGCCTGACATAGTCAATGCCCTCAAATATCCCATCCGAGGAAAAGGAAAAACTCTGCCGGGCAAGTTCAAAGTATACTGCCGGAAGGTTGGGTGAATATTCCTTCGCAGTCTCGAGGAGTTCCCTGGCCCGGCCCTTGTCCTCACGGGCCTTCTGTATGAGGAGATATGAATACGCTTCTGTATTGGAAAGCCCTTTGTCAAGCCTTGACTCATACAGAACCTCTGAAGCACAGCAAAGTGAATTCCCTTGGAACGGGAGATCCGACCAGCCACAGATCACTACAAGGAATAGAGTAACAAAGATTATATTCTTTATCAAATCTTCTCACCCAACTTTGCTTCTGTGCCCCTGATGAGTCTCTGTATATTATCAGCGTGTTTCAGTATAAGCAAGAGTGTCATTATTACTGATATAAGCACCTTCGCCTTTACCGGGTCAAATAGATACATGGTTAACGGTAAAACCACAAAGGCAAATAAGGCTCCTAGAGAGGAATATTTCGTGAAATAGACAACCATCACCCAAAGCACTATAGTAATCAAGGCAACCCTCGGAGAATATGCCAAGAGGACCCCGATGCTGGTGGCAACGCCCTTTCCTCCTTTAAAGCGAAGGAATATCGAGAAGTTATGTCCGGCGATGGCGGACAATCCTACGATTCCCTCCATGAACGGATCATTCAGGGCATGTCGGGCCACCACGACTGCAAGAGTCCCTTTCCCGATATCACCAACCAAGGTAAGGATCGCCGGCAGTTTCCCAACTGACCGCAACACATTGGTAGCTCCTATGTTGCCGCTGCCGACCTCCCTCAGGCTGACCCCCTTCATCTTCGCGGTGAGATAACCGAAGGGGACAGACCCCATAAGGAAAGAAAGCACCATGAGCGCAAGGAGTATCATATCCTCCTCCAGAAAGAGACTGTATACTGAATCCCGGAAATAATAGATAAAACCAGGGCAACACATATGAAAACAATGCCGATATCATAGAGGTCGACTCCGAGGATGTTCACATCCATGATGAGGCAGAGAATCGCGGTTATCTGGGAGGTTGTCTTCAACTTTCCACCCATCTCTGCGGGGATCACGATATCCTTTGAAAGGGCGACCACCCTGAGACCGGTGACCAGGAATTCCCTTACGATGATGATGATAGCTATCCATGCAGAGAGCCTCGCCATATCGACAAGGAGGATGAGGGCTGAGATTATGAGGAACTTATCAGCAATAGGATCGAGAATGATCCCGAACTTTGTTATCTGGCCTGTCTTCCTTGCAAGGTACCCGTCCAGGAAATCAGTGACCGATGCGATCCCGAAGATCAAGACACCGAGAAAGGGATGGTAAGGAGTTACCATGATAAAGAATGGGATAAGAATGATCCTGCTAAGGGTTAAGAGTGTAGGCAGGTTAAGTCTCAAGATATTCTCCAATTACTGATTCCCAGAGCCCCTTTGCCTTCAGGAGAAAATCGCAGACTTCCCGAACAGCCCCTCTGCCGCCGCGACCACGGGTAATCATGCTCGCGTACTCTTTGGCCTCGTCGGCTGCATCATTGACCGCAATCGCGAGACCGACCCTTCTGAAAATTGGGATATCTACGATGTCGTCGCCTACATATGCGACTTCTTCTTCACGCAATCGGAGCTTTTCGAGAATATGGTCAAGGGCGACGGTTTTTCTATGGCACCTCTGGTAAACCTCTGATATGCCGAGTTCTTGCGCACGTCTCGCTACGACCATTGAATATCGTCCCGTGACGATGGCAATCTGAATCCCGGCCTTGATGAGCATCTTTATTCCGTGGCCATCCCTCACATGGAAACTCTTCAGCTCATTATCCTGGCCGTCCAGGATAATGCTCCCGTCAGTGAGCACTCCGTCGACATCGAGAATGAGGAGTTTTGTCTTTTTTGCTCTCTCCGTGAGCGCTGTCTGTTTATCGTCCAAGGCGCTCAACCATTTTTTGCATCAGTGGTTCCATAGCATAAGGAATTGTATATGAAAAAAATCTTAATTGCAAAGTGGAGGCCTTTTGCTACAAAACAGCGGGTGTTTCTGCATAATCTTGCGCATTCATGCAGTGTCACACGCTCTGAATTGAGCACCTCTTCTTAAGTTTTCTCCAATCGTTCCCCAGCCTTATCCAAAGCCTGAAGGGCTTCCCGGAAGACCCCGGCAGCGCACAGACGGTCAGGAGATTCCCGATCCTCCCTGGCACCTGATGAAAGAGCAAGGCCCAGGGAGAGATCTATCCGCTTGTTGCCGGCGACATCCCGGCAGGCGAATCATCATTAAAACGGTTCGAACGGGGGAATGATTATGCGCGTACACCCCGATAATCGTGTTGGTGTACAATAAAAGAGTGTGGAAACCCGAAGTGTAGAGATAGGGGCTCATGAGAGATTTTCAGCGCTCTACGTCAGGGACTTCCGCATCTTCTGGATCGGCCAGGTTATCTCCTTTTCCGGAACGTGGATGCAATCGATTGCACAGGGATGGCTTGTCTATTCACTCACGAAATCACCCCTGTATCTCGGTTTGGTCGCTGCCGCCTCGTCCGTTCCTGTTCTCCTTTTCACCCTCATCGGAGGCGTTGTTGCGGATCGGTTTACCAAAAGAAATCTGCTCATCGTGACCCAGACCCTGTCCATGATTCCGGCGCTACTTCTCGGGATATTGACTGAATTCAAGATTATTACGGTCGGTGAGATCATGGTTGTCGCCTTCTTCCTCGGAACGGTGAATGCCTTTGATGTCCCTGCCAGGCAGTCGTTCCTTTCAGAGATGGTCCAGAAGGGACATTTGATGAACGCTATAGCGTTGAACTCTGCTGCATTCAATGGTGCCCGGGTTGTCGGCCCCGTGATTGCAGGTCTCGCCATAGCAGCAATGGGTGTCGCTGCATGTTTTTATATCAATGCTATAAGTTTCCTCGCCGCAATCATAGCGCTCTCGATGATAAAAAGGAGAAGGGAGGAAACGCACTTTTCCGCAGAAGGATACCGTCAAAAAGTGAATGCATCAATTGTCTGGAGAGATCTCTCCGAAGGGCTTCGCTTCGTGAAGAACGAAAAAGATATATTCAGGATCATGCTCCTCGTAGCAACCTTCAGCCTTTTCGGGATACCCTATGTCACCTTCCTGCCTGTTTTTGCGGAGGATATCCTGAAGGTCGGACCCAAAGGACTCGGCTTTCTGGCAGGTTCATCGGGATTAGGGGCCCTTTCCGCTGCGCTCATCATTGCATTTAAGGGCGAGATCAAAAGGAAAGGCAGTTTCATGTCCATATCAGGATTAACATTCTGTGCATCACTGCTACTGTTTTCCCTTTCGAAAAACTACCTCTTCTCATGTCTGGCCCTTACTTTCGCCGGCTGGGGCATTGTGAGTTTCCTCGCCACGGGAAACAGTTTTATCCAGCTCTCCACACCGGATGCCCTGAGAGGCAGGGTGATGAGCGTCTATGCGCTCGTTTTTCTTGGGGTGGCCCCGGTGGGTAGTTACCTTATCGGTAACGTCGCTGCTCTGGCAGGAACTCCGGGAGCTGTCTGTCTCGGATCAGCTATCTGTCTCATTGTATCCTTTTCATTGTTCGGTTATTTGAGGACTCTGAAGCGGTGAAAAGACCGAAAACAGTCAGATAGTCGAGACAACTACATCTTTTATGACCTCCTGTCCCCCTTCTGTTCGGCCGTAAACCTCACTCTCTCATGATATTCCCTGCTAAGCTTCCCTATGCCTCCTTCCCAGATTTGAGAACAGGGAGCGGAAATTCTTTTTATTTCATATAAGATATGAAAACGCTCATGCGTTTTTTGTAACCGCCGATTTCTCTGGACAACTCTTCTTTCAGAAACCTTCCCCCTTGTCAACGATCTCGGTGATCGTCTACTTCGATCTTTTTTGAAATTTCGTTAACGTTTGTGCTATGGTTTATACTTGTTTATACTTTAGGGCCATTATGGAGGTTTCTTGTTGAAAAAGATTGTGCTTGCATACTCGGGGGGGCTTGATACGTCCGTCGCAATAGCGTGGCTCAAGGAGACGTATGGAGCTGAGGTCATTGCTTTCTGCGCCGACCTCGGCCAGGAAGAAGACCTCACTGCCGTCCGGGAAAAGGCATTGAAGATAGGGGCGTCGAAGGTCTACGTTGAGGACCTGAGAGAAGAATTCGCTTCGGAATATGTATTTCCCATGCTCAGGGTAAATGCAGTCTACGAAGGCTCTTACCTCCTCGGTACATCCATTGCCCGGCCCCTGATAGCAAAACGGCAGATAGAGATCGCAGAAAAGGAAGGTGCCGATGCCGTTTCCCACGGGGCAACCGGCAAGGGCAATGACCAAGTGAGGTTCGAACTCACTTGCTATGCCCTCAAACCGGATATAAAGGTCATAGCTCCCTGGCGGGACTGGCCGTTCAAATCGCGTCAGTCATTGATAGCGTACGCTGAGGCGCACAAGATCCCTGTTGCCGCGACAAAGGAAAAACCTTACAGCACTGACAGGAACCTCCTGCATATCAGCTATGAAGGGGGGGTACTGGAAGACCCATGGGCAGAGCCACCGCAGGACATGTATACGATGATGGTGCCCCCTGAAAAGGCTCCTGACAAGCCTGTTTATGTCGAAATCTCCTATAAGGCTGGCAACCCCGTTGCAATAAATGGAACAGCCATGACACCTGCCCGTCTGTTGGAGACCCTGAATTTCCTTGCAGGCAGTAATGGCATCGGAAGGGTCGACATCGTGGAGAACCGGTATGTCGGGATGAAATCGCGAGGGATATACGAAACCCCGGGAGGCACAATCCTCCACGTAGCCCATAGGGCGATAGAGTCCATCACCCTCGACAGGGAAATTCTCCATCTAAGGGATTCACTGATTGTCCGGTACGCGGAGCTTGTGTATTACGGTTATTGGATAGCTCCTGAACGGGAGGCAATTCAGCTTATGGTAGACGACATCCAGAAGGATGTTACGGGTGATGTGCGGCTGAAGCTTTACAAGGGTACCTGTCTTGTTGTTGGACGAAAGTCGGACACATCCCTCTACCACCCTGAACTTGCAACATTCGAAGAAGAAGAGATTTATAACCAGAAGGATGCCGAAGGTTTTATCAAGCTCAATGCCCTCCGTCTCAGAGTGAGAAGGCTTCTGAGAGGCCCCAACCTTAAGAACGCGGGAAAAGTCTTTGATAGAGCTGAACGATGAAGAGAACCAGCTCTGTGATATACTAACCGGAGAGCCGTTGCACATTGGTAAACTCTCAAGGGAACTTTCCCGCTCCTCCTCAGAGGTTCTCGCATCAGCCTTGGCATTGGACCTAAAGGATTCCTGAGACAGGCAGAAGAGAAGAGGCTTTATCTGTTCCAGTAAGAATGGTCGGAGGAATACCTGTACTATGGCAAAGAGATTCATCAGCGAATCAGAAGAAGAGGTGCTTTCCCTTGATGAGGAGGAGCTCGACATAATCAGGTCGTTCCTTATATATACCCTCACGGAGAAAACCTTCAGCGATAGGGAAGATATCTATTCATATATATATGGTAACGGCAAGAGAATTCTCTGGTGTTGAAGGAGGTTATGAGTGAAGTCCCTTGTTATCGTTGAGTCGCCCGCAAAGGCGAAGACTATAAATAAGATCCTCGGTCAAGATTTTTCTGTTAAGGCATCCATCGGCCATATCAGGGATCTGCCCAAGAAAGAAATGGGTGTTGATGTTGAAAAGGACTTTCAACCGTCCTATGTGATTATTCCCGGCAAGGAAAAAGTCATCAGGGAATTACGCAAGGCGGCAAAAGAAGCGGACAGAGTCTACCTCGCGCCAGACCCTGACAGGGAGGGAGAGGCGATTGCATGGCACATTGCTTCCGTGCTCTCAGACTCCCGGTCAAAGGCAAAAACTGAAAAGATCTACCGGGTCACCTTCAACGAAATAACAGAACGAGCTGTGAGCGAAGCCGTAAAAAATCCGAAGAAGATAGATATCTTTAAAGTGGATGCACAACAGGCAAGGAGGATCCTTGACAGACTGGTTGGCTATGGCTTAAGCCCTCTCCTTTGGAAGAAGGTAAGGCGCGGACTCAGTGCTGGAAGGGTTCAGTCCGTTGCTGTCAAACTCATCGTCGACAGGGAGAGAGAGATCGAGGCCTTCCAGAAGGAGGAGTACTGGAACATCGATCTTCAGGTTGAAGGATCAATGCCTCCCCAGTTCACGGCGAGACTGTCTAAATACCATGGGGCCCTTGTCATAAACCGCGAGGCTGAAGGCAAAGAACGCTTTCTCATCAGGACGTCAGAGTATGCCGAGCAGATCGCACGGGAGATCGAAAAAGAGACTCATACCATCTCGAAAATCGAGAAGAAGGAGAGAAAGAGATCACCGTATCCTCCCTTCACCACCAGCACCCTGCAGCAGGAAGCTGCGAGGAAACTCCGGCATACCGCGAAAAAGACCATGATGTTGGCGCAGCAGCTCTATGAAGGGATAGAACTGGGTGAGGAGGGCGCTGTCGGTTTGATTACCTATATGCGCACGGATGCGGTAAGGGTTGCTCCAGAGGCACAACTCTGGGCAAAGGAATATATAGGAAAAAGATTTGGGCGGGATTACACCCCTGAAAAACCCCCTGTGTACAGAAGCAAAGCTGGTGCCCAGGAGGCACATGAGGCTATAAGGCCGACTGACATCAACAGGCAGCCTGAATCATTGAAACCATTTCTCAGCAAAGATCAATATAACCTTTATACGCTCATATGGAATAGATTCATTGCGAGCCAGATGTCACCGTCTCGCCTTGAACAAACGACCTTTATCATTGAGAATATGGCGAAAACGCTAGAGATCAGAGCAACAGGAACTGTCGTGAGATTTGACGGTTTCATGGCCCTCTACACAGAGAGCAAAGATGAGATCGAAGAGGAGGAGGGCGGGATACTCCCTCATCTCAAGGCAGGCGATATTCTGAAACTCATCGAAATAAACCCTTCGCAGCATTTTACCCAACCACCGCCTCGGTATACAGAAGCGACGCTTGTCAAGGCACTGGAGGAAAAGGGGATTGGAAGACCAAGCACCTATGCGGCAATCCTCTCGACCATCCAGGACAGAAAATATGTGCTTAAGACAGAGGGAAGGTTCGGTCCTACTGAACTTGGTGTTGTCGTGAACGACCTGCTGGTTGATAAATTTCCTGAATTGATTGACATCAGCTTTACTGCAAAGATGGAGGATGAGCTGGACAGCATCGAAGAAGGGAAAATGAAATGGGTCGAAGTTGTAAAGGAGTTCTACAAACCTTTCAGCCACGATCTGTCTGAGGCCACAAAAACGCTGGGAAAGATAAGGCCAGCTGATATACCTACTGAAATCATGTGCGAAAAATGCGGAATGCCCATGGTCATCAAATGGGGACGCCACGGGAGATTTATGGCATGCTCCGGCTATCCGAACTGTAAGAATACCCGGCCCCTTGAAAGTCAGGGGACGGAAAATACGGCTCAGATCACCGAGGAGAAATGTGAGGTCTGCGGTTCGCCGATGCTCCTGAAATCGGGAAGGTTCGGGAAGTTCCTTGCATGTTCCCGCTACCCTGAATGCAAGACAACAAAACCTCTTTCGACGGGAGTAAAATGCCCCGAGGACGGTGGCGATATTGTGGAGAGACGCACCAAGAAGGGAAGATCTTTCTGGAGTTGCAGCAATTACCCGAACTGCATATTCGCCACGTGGAACAAACCCGTCCCGAAAAAGTGCCCGAACTGTGGCGCTGATTTCCTTCTCGAGAAAAGAGATAAGGTAGGAGAGACAACCGTCTTCTGCTATAAGAAAGAGTGCGGCTATACGGAGAAGGTGCAAATAGAAGAGGCTGTCCCGTCTGTTAATCAGTAGTGATTTAGGGTTCGGGCGCTCTCAGAACATCTATTTTGACACCCTGGGCATACGGCCGCAGATCGCAAATCTTTCATCATGATGCGACCCGTAATCATCGGCGTGGGGGGAGCCCATAGCGGGGCCGGGAAGACAACCTATGCCTCATTGCTTCTCCGGAAGTTTAATGGGTGGGGTGCCATCAAATACACGAAGACCGCTCTGTATTGCTCAGTAGTCGATGACAGAGAGATCCTCTCTACTGAAGATAAGGACACGAAGAGGATGTTGGATGCAGGCGCCCAGCGTGTGCTCTGGATTCAGGCTCCTCCATCGGAACTCGGAGAGGTTCTTCCCATGGCTGTGGAGAGACTTTCTGACCTCAAAGGGATTGTGGTGGAGGGTAATAGCGCAATTGAGTTTTTACGGCCTGATATTATAATATTTATATTTGGAAGCGATCCACAGGGGATAAAGGAGACCGCCAAATCGATTCTGAAGAATGCTGATGTAGTGGTCCTCGAAAACAGCGTTCCCTTGGGAGTATCAGAAAAATCCAGGCTTTTTCTGAAATCCTCTGCTGACCGTGAGAGTTTTCTCGCATATATAACAGAAATGGTGGAGAACAAAAACAAGATACATTTGTTGTTACGAGAGAGTTCCTCGAACGGCAAGATCGCTTGTCCTCTTGCCAGAAAGATTGCCGAGCAGCTAAACATTTCCTACCAGGAAGTCGGCAAGGCCGCTGATGAACTCGGTATAAAGATCAAAGGCTGCGAGCTCGGTTGTTTCTGATGGAGGTTCTGCTTTTTGAACTCACTCTGACCTTCTATTTTGCGGCTACCGTTGTCAGCGTTGCAGAACTCTTCAAGGGCTCAAAGGCGACCTCACGTTTAATACTCATCTTTGCTGTTGCCGGTTTCGTCCTTCATACGGCAACCATCATCTTCAGATATGTCGATGCCGGGCATCTCCCCATAACCAATCTCCATGAGGCCTCGTCGTTCTTTTCGTGGTGTATCGTCCTCATCTTCTTTTTTCTCGAATACCGGTACCGGCTTGACCTCCTTGGTCCCTTCACCATGCCTGTTGTATTCCTCCTCATGCTCTCTTCCTCCATACTTCCACGGGAAATCAAGCCGTTGAGTCCCGTGCTACAGAGTTACTGGCTCGGCATCCATACCTCCCTTGCCTTTCTGGGCGACGCTGCCTTCGCCATGGCATTTGGTATCGGGATTATGTACCTTATCCAGGAGCATCACTTGAAGTCAAAGCATTTGGGAGGCCTTTTTCAGAGACTCCCGAACCTCCAGATCCTGGATGAGATCAATTATAGATTAATAACCATCGGGTTTCCCCTGCTGACCCTTGCCATAATCACTGGCGCTCTCTGGGCAGAAAGCGCCTGGGGAAGTTACTGGAGATGGGATCCGAAGGAGGTTTGGTCACTGATAACATGGTTCATCTATGCCCTTGTTCTCCACGTGAGGCTAACAGCGGGCTGGCGGGGAAGAAAGGCCGCAATGCTCTCCGTCGTCGGTTTCATCTGCGTGATTTTTACCTTTTTTGGCGTGAATCTCTTGCTCAAGGGTTTGCATGCGTTCATATGAAGATAATTGTTGTCGGCCTGAACCATAATACTGCAGCTGTCGATGTCAGGGAAAAACTCGCCTTCAACGGCCCAAGGCTCGAGGAAGGACTTCTCAAGATCAGGGAGCTACCCGATATTGAAGAGGTAGTCGTACTTTCGACCTGTAACAGGGTTGAACTTTATGCGGATGTGAGAGATATCGGGAAATCATTCGAAACCATTAGTATGTTCCTTTCAAAATTTCACGGCATAGACAGGGACTCTCTGCAGAAATCTCTTTACCTCCATAATGATTCCGATGCTGTCCGGCATATATTCAGGGTTGCGTCCAGTCTCGATTCCATGGTGGTTGGCGAACCACAGATCCTCGGACAGCTGAAAGATGCCTTTGACTGTGCCCTCCGGAGAAAAACGACGGGTATCTTCCTGAATAAGCTCATGAAAAAAGCGATCTCTGTGGCAAAGCGGGTCAGGACCGAGACAAAAATCGCCGAGAATGCCGTATCCATAAGTTTCGCTGCCGTTGAACTTGCGAGGAAGATATTCACGGACCTTTCGGAAAAGTCGTTCATGCTCCTTGGCGCCGGCGAGATGGCCGAACTGGCTGCTCGACATATGGTAAACTGCGGGGTGAAGGATGTCACCGTCGTAAACAGAACGTACGAACGGGGATGTGAACTGGCTACGGAATTTAACGGACGCGCCGTAAATTTCGAGGACTTTCCGAAAGAGCTGGTGCATACCGACATCCTTTTTTGCTCTACCGGTGCCCCCACCTATGTCCTTCAGAAGGAAGAGATGCAGCGGGTTATGAAGGAGAGGAGACAGCGGTCGGTATTCATCATTGATATCTCAGTGCCGCGCAATATTGACCCGGAGATAAACAACCTCGACAACGTGTATCTTTACAATGTGGATGACCTCCAGGGGACAGTCGATGCTAACATCCTGGAGCGGAAAAAAGAAGCAGAAAGGGCAGAGGCGATCGTTGAGGAAGAGATCGAGTCGTTTCAAAAATGGATGTCGTCCCTCGATTCCGTGCCTACGGTTGTTGCCCTTAGGAACAAGGCAGAGGCAATAAAAAGGGAAGAGATGGAACGGCTTTTGAACAAATTTCCTGAATTAGGCGAGAAGGAACGCAAGGCAATAGAATACATGGCATCTGCTATTACAAAAAAGCTGATCCATCCGCCTACGGTTGCCCTCAAAGAAAACGCTGAAGATAGGGAGATGCTCATAGCGACCATAAGGAAACTCTATGGAATAAACGGGGAGGAGGAATAAAACTCCAANNGTGGCAGGCAGAATGGGTGAAATCAGAACTGCAAAGGCTCCGGCCTGGTCTTGAGGTTGAATTGAACAAGATCAGGACCACCGGGGATAAGATATTGGACGTGCCCCTCGCAAAGGTGGGGGGCAAGGGTCTTTTCGTAAAAGAGATCGAGGAGGCGCTGCTCAGTGGAGGAGCCGACCTGGCAGTCCATAGCATGAAGGATGTCCCTACAGACTTCCCCCAGGGGCTCAGCTTGCCGGTCATCTGTAAGAGGGAAGACCCAAGGGATGCATTGATAACGGCCGTCGAAGGTAGAGATTCGTCACCCGCCGGTCAGAGGAAGATAAAGAGCCTTGGAGAGCTGCCTCATGGTGCTGTGCTCGGAACGAGCAGCCTCAGGAGGTCATGCCAGCTTCTCAGCATCAGACCCGATTTAAGAATTGAGCAACTTAGGGG
This sequence comes from Nitrospiraceae bacterium, assembly GCA_003453735.1. Classification (GTDB taxonomy): domain Bacteria; phylum Nitrospirota; class Thermodesulfovibrionia; order Thermodesulfovibrionales; family UBA9159; genus UBA9159. Next base: position 14,800 of record DMNE01000230.1, read on the forward strand.
TAATCTTGATACACGATTGAGAAAACTTGATGAAGGGCAATTCGACGCTATAATCCTTGCTGCTGCCGGAGTTAAAAGACTCGGGTGGGCTGAAAGGATAACCGAAATCATTTCGCCGGGGATAAGCCTTCCCGCCATAGGACAGGGGGCGATCGGGATTGAGTGCAGGATCGATGACACTTTTCTTAATGACCTCATTGCACCGCTGAATCACCAGGAGACTTCGGTAGCTGTGAGGGCCGAAAGGGCCCTCCTGAAAAAACTCGAGGGCGGTTGTCAAGTTCCTATCGCAGCATATGCGAGGCTTGTGGACGGAAAGATCGTAATGGACGGCCTTGTCGGAAGTATCACAGGCGACAGAATTATAAAGGGCCACATTGAAGGCAATGCGGGCCATGCAGAATCCCTCGGCATCACGCTGGCTGAGGATATCCTTTCGCAGGGAGCAAAAGAGATACTCGATGAAGTATACGGTAGATATGCCTCCCCCGTTGACGGCGAAATCAGCAGTTGACCGCTCCTAAAGACATCTTCTGAGGTCTATGAAAGAGCGTGAAAAGGATATTCACCATCGGAACCGACAGGAGAAGCGAAGAGGACTTTATTGAGATACTTTTCGCTTACGGCATTGAGACGCTCATAGACGTGAGAAGTTTCCCCAGAAGCAAGATCACTACATTTACCAGGGCAAATCTCGAAGAGCTCATGAAACAGGAAGGGATTGGGTACTATCTCTTCGGAAAAGAACTCGGGGGGTTCAGGAAAGGCGGGTATATCGCCTATACGCTCACAGAGGATTTCATGCGAGGGATTGAAAAGCTGGAGGCTGTTGCCCTGAGTAAGATATCCGCGATTGTCTGCGCTGAGCGCTTTCCCTGGAAATGCCATAGGAAATGGATCTCTCGGGAACTGCAAAAAAGAGGATGGGACGTTGAGCATATAATCGACAAAGGGAAAGTCTGGATACCGAAATAAACGTCCCGTACAGGCTATCCGCAAACAATTAAGTTCTTACTTAGATAAATAACTTGAGAGTACCGAGTTCCTCTCTCATGAGTCGGCATTCTTTTTAGCGAAATCCATCTTCAGTTTAGCATGTTCGAGGGCGAGGTCGATCCAGCTATCTACAAGCTTTTTGAATTTCTTGAAATTCTGAGTTTGCCGTTTCACCTCATCAGCCAGATGAGGCCTGACATATTCCGTTTTGCTCTTCATCTTATAGGTATAGCTTAACTGATAGAATGCCCCTGTTTTTTCCTTTGGGTTTTTGTATTGCTTCGTCAGAGACCCGGGCCGCATCTCTCCGGTGTTCTGAAGCTGCTTCCTGATAGCTTCAATCTTTGCCTCTATTGCCGATAGCTTTTTCTCTGTCGCTCTGTCCACGCCTCCATTGTAACAACATCCTTTTTTTCTTTCCACCAAAGCCGGTTTCATCACTTTTT
>DMNE01000230.1:16363-16576 GCA_003453735.1 Nitrospiraceae bacterium
AAAGAGTCTTCCTACGACAGACTCCTCGATTTCTTCCACAGTCCGTCCCTGGATATTGACCGCCTTACCGCTCTTTGGTGCAGGACGGTTTTGCGTATCTTTTCAAATGTCCTTACGGTGAACGGCAGAATCCTTGTTGTCGGCGACGGGCTGAAGATACCCAAGGAAGGCAAAAAGATGCCTGGCGTTAAGCTCCTCCATCAGGAGTCGGAG
>DMNE01000230.1:16655-18558 GCA_003453735.1 Nitrospiraceae bacterium
TTGGCGTCTTCTCTTGGCCTGCCTCCCTTCATCTTCATCGCCGATTCGTATTATGCCGCCAGAAAGGTTTTTGCCGGGCTTATTGCCCAAAACAATCATGTGGTTTCCTCTGCAAAGCGGAATGCAGTGGGCTATCTGCCGTATGGTGGAGCGCCAACAAAAAAAATGCGGGGAAGGCCTCGTTTGTACGGTGAAAAGATTAAACTATCAACCCTTTTCGAGAATCCCGAGGCCATGCAGACGGCAGAAAGTCCTGTGTATGGGGAAAAGGGCGTTGTGCTGAAATATCGCTTTCTCGATCTGCTTCTGCGTCCCCGGGCGATCAAGGTCCGCTTTGTCGCTGTTATTCACCCCACCAGGGGGTCTTCTTTGTTTGTCTCTACGGATCTGTCTTTGCATCCCGTGGAGATTATTAGACTCTACGGTCTCCGCTTTAAGAAGCTGGAACCAAGGGGTGTATTGACTTCATGTCGTTATCCGCACATAACGCAAATCGGGCAGGCTGGAACCAGTACACATTTTTTGCCAGGGTATAACAGTTTCTTGAAATCTGGCGGAAAAAGTTACAAGGGAAAACCTTTTTTATTTTTTGAAATGACCGAGACAACGTGAAGGGCTTTCTGAAAAAAGCTACCTTGCACCATCGTTAGTGGGAGAAAGAGGGATACCAGAGGTGGAGCTTAAAAGGGCGATTCTGAAGCCGAAAAAATCTACCTATCCCCCCTTATGGTTGTAGACGATAGCTCTTTATTTTTTCGGTTCTTCGAGAACGAGTGTGAATACCCCAAGATGTAGTGGCTGAGCATTTGTGATATTATTTTCCATCCAGATAAAGTCAAAAGTTTCATGAAAACCGAGACGAAAACAATAGTGGATGGGGGATCCGTCGGCGTAAGAGAGCGCGGTTGAGAAATCGGAGATGGTACACGCCGACGGCCATGAAGGAGCGGCGGGGCTTTTCCAGTAAAGGAGGCTTGGATGAACAGGACCACAATATCTTGTGGGTACCCACACTCAATCACGAAGCGGCATTTTTTCGAACTAATAACTCACATGTCATGTATTTCAAACAACCCATTAATAAAAGCTAATTTTTCATATTCACAGAATTTATCTGAGTGTCCTATATCTCCCATCTCGTAAAAAGCCCTGGCTCGGCACGCACCACCACAAATAAATCGTATCGCGCAGCTTCTGCAACCCCTAACCTCCAATACGTTCAACATTGAGCATTTCTTTAGTACTTCAGACGTTGAATAGATATCGTGAAGGGATTGAGTTCTTATGTTTCCTGTAAGAAATTGTGGTAAGTGTAAAAGTTGACAAGGATACACATCTCCAGATTCAGAAATGCTGATTTCAGCATCACCAATAGCGCATTCATGATTCTTCTTTCTCGTGCTGAAGCAAGTGAGGAGCATAGATATGATAGAGGATTAACACCTTTTGTTGAGGATAAGGCATGATAATATTCACGTCCTGATATCGAAAGTTTATTGTTCTTCCTGGCTCTGCCCGCCCTGAATAAGGGTGCAAATTCAAGCAGAGAACCATATTGACGACAGTTACGGCTACCAGCAAAATAAAATGTGATGAAAATCAAGATCGGCGACATCAAAATCAACAATGGGAAAAGGGTAGCAGAACTGAAGTGAACGAAGCGCCAGGGGTAGGTGGCTGGTAGCAGTGGCCGCCTGCCGCCCGGCCATCGGCGATGCAACCAACCGTGAAACCATAAATTTGTTGAGTACAGGTGCTCCTCATCGCCGGGTCTTTGACTAGCTGAGTATTGCCGATCGAACTCCGCACATTTCCTCCGTGAGCAATATTATTGAGTACATGTCGTACATCGCATGTGAGCAAAAGCAATCGGCCGACGTCACTATCATTCTGAAGTACGCAC
>DMNE01000059.1:0-1575 GCA_003453735.1 Nitrospiraceae bacterium
CAAGACTCCTCCGAATAGGATGAATGGCAGTATTAATAAGGCTTTCTTAACTTCCATTTGTCTTCTTCTGATCGTTGGTGCATTGAGCATGAGCACACAGGCCCTTCCTGCTATAAAGATTCAGGGAGGATTAGAAAAATTCCCTCTTGAGTTTGCAGGCTGGCGTGGACGTTCTGAGTTCGTAGACCCTGAAATCGTTACCCTATCTGGTGCCGAAGCGTCATTCAGCGGCTTCTATACAAAGAACGATCACGATCAGGTGTCCCTCTATCTCGGCTATAGAAGTACAGCTTTTCTTTCTAATGAAAACTTCTTCCACAGCCCGAATGTATGTCTGCCGGCGTCGGGATGGCAAACAATTGAAGAATCAACCCATGTAGTCACTAACGTGCCTGCCTTCGGGAACATCGAGGTGACAAAGATGGTTATGGGATATCTGGGCAGGAAAAGCCTTGTCTATTTCTGGTTTCAAACGAAGGACAAAGCCACGCGTGACAAGGCCGTAAACCGGTTTCACCTTGCGTTACATGCTATTAGACGAGACAATACTCACGATCTTTTCATCAGACCAATTACCCCTCTTCAGCCAGGGGAGAGGATCGAAGTTGCTGAAGAGCGTATGGACGAATTTGTGCGGGAAATGATGACTGCTCTTTTGCAGTTTCTGAAAGATAAGCAGTATGAAGAACGATAAAGGGCACGAGATAACTGTTTAGGACTCGAAGTCGTTTCATAAAACATACGCTCAGTGTTGCCCCTCGGTGGCCGGTTTTTTTGTTTCTTAACGAGTTCTTTCTGTCAGGGTAGTATCATCCGGATGCCATGAGGTGCGCCCCTTTCGAGCTCTGTAAGCAAAGCTCCGGACATCGGCAGTAGGGCTGTAGGCCGCTGGCGTATCGTCTCAGTAATAGGGGTGAGGAGCGGGACGGCTTGTGGTAATGCGGGAGGGTGTCCTGCATCTTTTGTGAATCAGGGAGGCTTTCCTGTTGAGCTTCCCAGAGAAAGCGGGAGTCGCCTCCGGTGAGCAGCCAAGTACTCCGCGGAAATGATCTCGACGCTGATTCCCATTGTCAACAGTCCTATGCCGGGAGTTCAGGGCGTTACTGGACTCAATCCGCAAAGCGCCTTGGTTGATTAAAAGGCATGGCTATCATGCAGAAGCTGTCGAGGAGAAGGTTAACCGACACACGGGAGATCATTTCGCACGTTCTGGACCACTGTAGTCCTGTCATTAACCGGTCCTGAGGGAAGGGGCAGTGTTGCAGGCCTTAACGACCCTGGATAACAACTCCGATGCGGCNNCCAGTTAAAGATGAGGAAGTGTCTTATCCCCGTGCCAAAAAAAAGTGCAAGTTGTTCACCGCCAAAAAATAATGAAAGAAGACGTGATTACAGCAACTTTTTGCATCGGTTGTCCGGCCTCTCCGAACTTTCATCAAATGTTAATGTATCTGTCACATATATGTAACAAATTTGTGGCATACTAGCGAACTAAAACTGCAGTCCCTCTAAGGAGGAAGGTTCGTTAGTAGTTGCAAATAATAGATTTTATGGGAGTGATGATGTTGAGAAAGC
>DMNE01000059.1:1580-4431 GCA_003453735.1 Nitrospiraceae bacterium
AGTTGTATGAAAAGGGGAATTATGTAAAAGCCAGACTGGAGTTTGCAAATGCCCTCCAAATCGATAATAAATTTGGCGATGCCTATTACATGCTTGGCATGGTCGCGTTGAAATCATCGGATTATAATGGAGCCTACGGGAACTTCTCCAAAGCTGTTGAATACTCACCCCAGAATTGGGACGCCCAGGTTCAGTTGGGTAAATTTCTCGTAGGTCTAGGGAAGATGGACGAGGCGATGGGCAAGGTGGACCTCGTTTTAAAAGGTGACCCGAAAAACGAGGATGCCCTCATTCTAAAAGGGGTAGTATTGTTGAAGAAGAAGGACAACGATGGCGCACGACAGTTTCTGGAATCTGTCGTTGGTAAGGATGTTCACAAACCCGAGGGTTACTTGCTGCTTAGTTCTATATATGCGCAAAGGGGTGAGATGCAGAATGTTGAAAAAACCCTGCGTGAAGGGATCAAGGCGAATGGGAAGTCGGTAGCTTTGCACCTTGCCCTCGCTGACGTTTGTTTGAAAACAAAAAAGACGGACGAGGCACTGAGCCTTATGCAAAGGGTCATCGAGATAGAACCCGGGGTGAGTCAGTACCGCCTGGCTCTGGCAGGGACTTACTGGGGTTTAGGCAAGGAACAACAAGCGGTCGATGTTCTGAAATCGTTCGTATTAGCCGAGCCGAAAAAGGAAGAACGATGGATACAGGCGGCTGATTTTTATAAAGCAAAAAACAGACCAACCGATGCAGAGCAGCAGTTGAAAGAAGGACTGCGCAACAATGGAAAAAGCTTTCATATCCGCTTTGCCTTAAGTTCGTTCTCTTTGAGTACAGGCCGTTTCGATCAAGCTGTTTCCTTACTGAAAGAATGTCTGGGATTGGAGAGGGATCCCGCGAATCAGAATGTCCTGCAAACGAAGATTGCTCTGGCGGAATGTTATCTTTCACGGCAGGAGATCGACATAGCGAAACAATATGTTGATGAAGTGATTAAGGAAAGCCCGAAGAACGTGGATGCCAATTATCTCGAAGGAACTATCTACCTCAGAAAGGCGGAAAGTGTGCAGGCCGTTTCATCATTCCGGACAGTGGTCAATGAAAGGCCGCAATTTATTCCAGGTTACATTGGACTTGCTAACGCTCATGTTATGAATAAGGAACCAAACCTTGCCTTTGATACTCTTGAGAAAGCTTTAAAAATTGCGCCAGATTCAAGGCCGGTAGTTCGGGCTATGGCCAGTTTCTACGCAGTGCAGAAAGATTTCAAGAATGCAGAAGCTCAGTACCGCAAGATCCTTGATGCCGATCCGAAAGACCTGGAGGTCAGGGCCGATCTGGGAGACCTGATGCTGAGGGAGGGCGATTTCAAAAGGGCGGAGGAACAGTACGCGGATATCAAGAGGCAGGCGCCCGATTTCTTGGTGGGGTACGTTAAGTTAGGTGGCTGTTACATGGCGCAACATCAATGGGATAAAGCCATCGCCGAATTCGAGCATGCAGTGCGAATTCGTCCGGACGTGTGGTCGACAACGAATGACCTGGCCGTACTTTTAAGTGATCACGGCGGAGGGAAGAAGGAGTTGGACCGGGCGCTTGTTCTTGCAGAGAAAGCGCAATCTCTCAGTCCCGATAACCCGACTATAATTGATACCCTGGGGTGGGTTTACTATCGAAGGGGTGATCTGAGCCAAGCCGTGGATTGGTTGGGAAAGGCGCAAGCGAAGGTTCCCGGAAATCCTATATTTTCTTATCACTTGGGCATGGCGTATTATCAGTCTGGCAATGCAGCAAAAGCGAAGGAATATATCCAGATTGCTCTTGCTTCCAAAGTCAACTTCCCTGGGAAAGATGAAGCGGAGAAAGCCATCGCAGGGATCCACTAGTTGAAACCAATCTCTCGGAGCAGTACGGAGGCATCAACACTTTATTGGAGGGGTGAAAGAAACATGCTTCGAAAAATATTGCTTCTGCTGATAGCTTGGACACTGGCAGTTTCCTCTCCGGCCTTGTCACGGGCTGATGAGGGCGGAGGCGCTGCTCCTCCCGAAAAAACTCCATCTGTGTCTGGAGAGACTGTATCTCATGTGACTTCACCTCCCGTAATACCGCCCAATGCTGAACATTACCTTATCGGGCCGGGTGATGTGCTGGATATTTCCGTATGGAAGGATGAGTCTTTGACCAGGTCGTGTGTTGTCTTGCCGGATGGGTTTATTACTTTTCCTCTCGTCGGGTCCGTCGCGGCAGCCGGAAGAACCGTAGAACAGTTAAAATCAGATTTGGAAGAAAGGCTGACTCGTTATGTGCCACAGGTTGCCCTTTCTTTAGAGGTAAAGCAGATCAATAGTTTGATCATTTACGTTATAGGCAGGGTGAACACTCCTGGCCGATATATACTGAATGTCGACATCGACGTTCTGCAGGCCCTGGCCACAGCCGGAGGGCTGAATCCTTTCGCCAATAGGAACAAGATCAAGATTTTTCGACAGGGAAGCGAGGAGACCACGATGTACCCCTTTGAGTACGACGAAGTCGTCCAAGGGAAACGACTGGAACAGAACATCTATCTCAGACGAGGCGATGTTGTTGTCGTTCCCTGATGAATTGTTGGCTCTGCCTCTTCATGATTATTTTATTTCTTTTTTCTCCATCGCGTGCACGAGGAGATCAATTTCAACTGATTCCATCCAGTTCAATCAAGGAGCAGTATAACAGTAACATCTTGCTTTTGCCGGCTGAAGTTAAAGAGGATTATATTACGATTCTTTCTCCTGGTGTCGAAATTGTTGATCGGACTGAGAGACTTGATACAGATCTGCTGGTTCGCTTTGATCTGCTTAAGTATGCGAAAAAC
>DMNE01000059.1:4455-6050 GCA_003453735.1 Nitrospiraceae bacterium
CGACCCTTGATTATGGGGTACCCGTCCCATTCCCACCACCCGGCACTCTTATACCACCACTGTCTCCTCCGACTCCCTTTCCTCCCTCCCCTGGTACCGGTCTGCCTGGTACCGGTCAGCCCGGTACCGGTCAGCCAACGACTCCCGCTTCGAGTACTCTACTTCCTGTCATATCTATACCATGGCACCATATCTATGCTAACCTGTCTGGCGATTATCAGTTGGACGAGAAAACGCAGACGGTCCTGTCCTATAGTTATGGCAGGGATTATTATGAAAGTCCATTGATTCAAGATGATGTATCCCATAGTNNTAAAGTCCATTGATTCAAGATGATATATCTCATAGTGTTAACGCGGGACTTGTTTACGATTTAGGTAAGTACTTTCCTTCTACGAAAGGAAGGGTGAACATGGGTTACAGCTATTTTCATTATCCCACTTCCTGGAATAACAGTTTCTCCGCCACTGTCGGTTTTTCACGGAATATCAAAGAACTTTGGAGCATCAGTCTGGACGGCGGTACCAACTACGTAGTGTCGGAAGTAACTGTAAACCAATTAGTTCCGGTCCCCGGTGGCTTGCTGTCGGTTAGGAGACAACAAAGCAACTACAACTGGGGCTGGACGGGAACAGTGTCACTGAATTATACAGGAGAATATATTAATGGCGGCCTCAGCTACAGTAACGGTCTTTCTGTATCTCCTGGACTTAATGGGGCAGCGCAGCTCAATTCCGTAGCACTCACGGGCCAATATCGTTTTACTTATGAGTTTTCATCTCTTCATTCCATCAGCTATACTACTTATAAGGCTAATTCTTCAAACTATTCTTCAAACGTTGTTCAGCAAAAAAGCCTTTTTGTCAATAATGGGTTCCGTTACGAATTCTCACGAGAGATGGCCGTTGAGGCATCTTACGGATATACCCGAGTGTCTTGTCCGGCATCAACCACGGAAGCGCTTAACTGTCCGGCATCGACTACCAATACAGTGGCGGAGAGACATGTCGTCTCACTCAGTTTCTATTTTCAGCGTTTCTTGTTCGAGTAGTTCTAAAGCAAAAGAAGGAAGGAGAAAGGAAAGAACTCTATATGGAGAAAGAGAAAATAATAAGAATTGAAGATGTACTTGCCATAATCAAGAGGCGGCGGTGGGGGATTACCATATCGGCGCTTGCCGTTTTTCTGCTCTCCGTCGTGGTAGTACTGGTTTGGGAGCCCGTTTATCGTTCCACATCCACAATCCTTATCGAAGACCAGGAAATTCCTCGGGAATATGTCATGGCAACTGTGTCGAGCTATGCAGAGCAGCGGTTGCAAGCTATTAACCAGCGGACGATGAGTGCGTCGAGACTCCTGGAGATCATCAAGCGTTTCGACTTGTACGCGGATAAACGCAAGAAGTTGACGACCGAAGAGATTGTCGAGATTATGCGAAAAAAAGATATCAAATTCCAGACCATAACGGCAGACGTGGTCGATCCTCGCACAGGAAGGCCGACTGCGGCGACTATAGCATTTACCCTTTCGTACGAAGGAAAGAATCCCGTGGTGGTTCAACAGGTTGCCACTGTCCTGGCTTCTCTCTATCTGGA
>DMNE01000056.1 GCA_003453735.1 Nitrospiraceae bacterium
GAAATGGTGGCCTAATTGATTTTACTCGGTTCAGCCGGAATTACAATGTAATTTACCGCGCCTTTAAAAGAGGACTCCCGAACTCCGAAGATCTGACCATGTTCGACTGATCACTTGTTCTCGCTTGTAAATAACTGCATTGCAAGGGACGCCGCCCCTATGACGCCGGCGTCGTTATGCAATTGCGCCGGCAATACCTGTAATGGCCCGGAGGCAGCTTCCAGAGCTAACTGGTGAATTCCCCGCGCGATTCGATATATCAGTTCCGGAAGTCCCTCGATCACCCCACCGCCCAGGATAAGACGGCAGGGATTGAATGCGTTGACAATACTGACCGTACCGGCAAGCAGAGCCTGAAACACTTCATCAAGGATGCTCTGCGCTAATGGATCGCCTTCCCTGGAGGACTGTGCCACGATTTTTGCATTGACGGCCTCGTGCTGCCCGTCAACCATGTTCAGCATGTGAACTCCAGCAACTGGGTTAAGTCGGATCGCTTCCTGTGCCCGCCGGGCAATAGCCCATCCACCTGCACAAGCTTCCAGACACCCTTTATTTCCACAATGACAGGGAAGACCGTTGAGGTTGATGGTTATATGGCCGAGTTCGCCCGCAGTATTGCTGCAGCCCGAGAGCATCTGTCCGCCGCTTACCACGCCGCCTCCGATCCCAGTGCCTACAAAAAGACACACCAAATCTTGTGACCCCTTACCAGCACCATGGATCCACTCACCCCAGGTAGCAGCGCGCACATCGTTCGTGATCACTACTGGCAACGCCACTGCCTGACTTAGATCTGACTGGAGTGAAACGTCGTGCCATCCCAGATTTGGCGCAAAGCGCACTACGCCCTGCTGGGCATCAATCTGTCCGGCAACCCCAATCCCAACACCGACTGGCCGAGAATCTGTTTTGTTCTCTATATCGCGAATTGCAGCAATAATTTGAGCCTTCACAGTAGAGGGTCCGCCTCTAACGTCGGTAGGGAGTACCATACGCTGGTCGATTTTCCCTTCTCCATCTACCCGGGCCATCTCCACTTTGGTCCCTCCAAGATCCACGCCAATAGACCACAAGCCCTTTATTGCCATAATCTGTCTCGGTTTGATTCTGTAGCCTCTCTTGACGTTCGCCCAAAAGTTTCTTTCGTTGGTTTAGTTTGCAATTGTGTGCTGAGATGGTCAGGGTTCATTCCGATGTGTTGACTGCCGACCTGATGCGCCGGGGTAAAGATTCCCATATGATTCAGGACAACCGCCCCAAACAGCGCCAGATCCCTGCCAATACCTGATCCGGCGATCACATGACCCATCCGAGCGCTCGCACTCCGGCCAGAGGGGTCTTACCTCCCGATTTGAACGGTATTGGATCGCTTTCGCCGATCTTCTCCAGCCTGATCAGTGGCTCTCTCGAGAGTACTTCCCTGTTCTGAAGGTCTTTCAAAAATTCTTCGTTGGTGCGGAGCACAGCCATCACGATGCCTGCCTCCGCACCGGCCATCAGCATCGTCCGCCAAGGAAGGAGCTATTTATGTGGGTTTTCCTCGGACAGCTTTGTGAGCGCATTATAGAGGTCCTGCAGATGACTCGTAATAGTATCAAGATCGAATCTGTGCCAGTCAAGCTTTGCGGAATACAGGGCCGCCTCGGCCTCGCGCAGGGCGCGGGCCTTCTCGCTCCCTTGCTCTAGGCGATGAAGTTTTTTGTCGGCATCCAGAAGGGCGTTGCTCTCCCTGAGCAAAAGCAGTACCGCCTTCGCCTTCTGCGGGATATAAGGGAAAACACCTATCCTTTCGTTATGGCAACTCTCGCATACCGCTTCTACGGTATCGGGAGCGAGCACAGTGGTTACCATCGAGCCATGGCAGGTCACACAGTTGGGGCCCTTTCCCTCGGATTGAAGTTTCTTGTAATGAAAACTTTGGGTAAATTTATAGAACTCGGCTCCATGGCATTTACCGCATGTTGAAGGAATGTTCTTGTAGTATACAAGGCTCTGAGGGTTACTCGAGCCAAGCACACCTGCATGGGCCTCCTTCTCATCAGAAACGTGTGGATTGCCGCTATGACATTTTTCACACGTCACCCCGTGCTTCTGGTGTATGGATCCCTTCCAGTCATGTGATTTTGCCCCTACAAAGCTGTTGCCCGCCAGTTGTGAATGACAGTCAACGCAAGAATTCTTCATCTTTTCGTCCATGGCAGAATTGACCGGCGCGGAGAAAATTAGGACACCGCACAACATGACAAGGCACGCCAAAATATGCTCACTTCTTGGCATCGTTACCTCTCTTTCCATTATAAAGGCGAAGCAGCCCAAAGGAAATGCCCCACGCCGCCAGGGTTGTCAGGATCGTGTAAGCTACCATCGTCTTCGGCGCGATATGAAGCACGTCTATATAGCCCGCGACTACATTCATGCAGAGGAACACCCCGCTGCCGATGCCGAAGGATGTCATGAAAGGCCTGTGGAGCGGATTCGCCATGTAATGTTGGGGCTCTTTCGCGCTGTCGAGAAATGGTATCAATGCAAAAACAAGGACCAGGAATCCCGGAAAGATAACGCCGCCAATGGTTTCCGGCGTAATCTTTCCGCCCAGGATCGAAAACGAAACGTCCCCCGGTATCAATTTCAGGAAACCGTATATGGGAAGGAAATACCAGTCGGGTCGCATTACAGGTGTCCCCGGTGACGGAGGCCCATAGGTTTCGACCGGGTTCAGCGGGATATAGGTTGCAATGAGAACGATCACGGATAACAAAAACAAACAAAACGACATGCTGATCATGCTCTGCTCCGGCCAGATCGGCACGCCGATAAGTCTTTTGCCCCCTTGCGCCTCTTTGCGGTTCCTGTTCGCCGGGGGTTCGGTGTGTTTCTGCTTCACCAGTATCACCATGTGGAGGCCGATGAGGCTTATCAACACTGCCGGTATCAACATGACATGCATGAAGAAGAAGCGGGGAACGGTCGCGTCGGAAGGAAACTCTCCGGCAAAAAGGACTCTTGCTGCCCAGTCTCCGACCCACGGCACCGATTTCGAGATGAAATATGCGATAGAGGTAGCTGTCACCGAGAACTGGCTGTAAGGCAACAAATATCCGGTAAATGCCGCGAACATTGTCATACCCAACAGGCCCAGTCCCACGAGCCAGTTGATTTCCCGGGGCTTTCTGTATGCGGAAGTGAAGTAAATCCTCATGAGGTGCGCAAGAACGGCGGCTATCATCAGCATGGCCGACCAGTGATGAATGCGTCTCACAATCATGCCCATCGGAAGTAGGTCTATTTTTACGACACTCGCATAGGCCGAGGGGACCATCGCGCCAAAGAGAGAGATCATTTTCGTTGAAGGCTCATAAAGGAAACCAAGGAAGATACCCGACAACACAAGAGTGATGAAAGAAAACAACGCCATCTCTCCGAGCAGGAAGGTGGGATGTGAGGGAAAGGTCTTGCTCAGGAATTTCGCCTTGAACTTCTCAAGCTCGAGCCTTTCATCAAACCATTTAAAGATCATTGCTTCACCCGCCCCTCAAACCTGCGGCCCGATGGGGCCTGTAAAATCGCTTGTAAAGACAAGCGCCCCGTCATTTGTAACCTTCACACCGATCTGGGCAAGGGGAATCGGTGCAGGTCCGCCCATCACTTTCGCTCCCCTAGCCGGATCGAATACGCTGTTATGACAGAAACACTCCGTGTACGACGCGGCAGGAGATTGTTGATTCTCCACCCATGAAACGGTACAGCCCAGATGCGTACATATTGCGCTATAGGCCACCAAACCCCGATCGGTAAGCCCGACGTTCGTCGGAAGTTTGAAGTCAGTTTCCCTTAGTCGGATCAACTGGACAAGGTTTGCCGGATTCGATGATTTGCCCTCGGGATAAACCAGCACCGCATTCCCGGTCTTCATTTCTGAAGCCAGAATCGGGACTCCCATGTTGGCTCCCTTTGCATACACGAGCCTGTCCCCCGGCCTGATAGTTGTTACATACCCTCCGCCTTTCTTTTCAGGAGACAAGACTTTAAACAGTGCAAGGACTGACCCAGCTGCGCCAATGAGAGACGCGACGAGTATCCCGAGGGTGAATCTCCTGCGGGTGACGCCTGCCTCGTCTTCCGTTCTTCCGGCGGTTCTCTCTACCATAGTAATTCCTCCTCACGATCCTCGGACACTTCCCTGAACGGAATAAAGCATCTCGCAAAGAGTACAATTTCGACGCCTGCGATCAGCAACTCAAAAGCGAGCAGTGTTCCCAGGAGGTAATCATTTCCCTTCCCCCATATCAGCAGATATGCGAAAAAACCCGCCATGCCCAGAAGCGCGGAAGAAAGGACGATAATCACTGCCATGGCAACTCCGGAATAGGAAGGCCTCTTTTCCTGTACGATCTCAAAGCTCATGTTACCTCCTCCTTTCCAGGACAGCATACACGAGATAGCCGATAAGAAACAGGAAGATGACAGCACCGAATGCTACAAACCCTATTTGAAACGAGCCCAGCTCTTCGGGAAACTCCGGTAAGAGTGCCGGTTCACGTCCTCTCGCCTTCTCTGCGGCGAGCTTTATCCTTATCTTTGAAAGCTCCTCGATGGTCGATGCGGTCACATTCATCGCATCGATCTGATCAAACCCTGTCGTATCAGTATGGCAACCCATGCAAACCTTGGGAACCTCGGGGATTGTATTGCGATGGGCGCCGTGACAGGCAACGCATGAAGGTCCACCCTTGTCACCGAGATACGCCTTGCCCATAATACTGTTTACGTACCTGTCGACTGAGGCGCCGTGGCACCTCCCGCATATCTCAAACATCCCTTTGCCGGAAGGCTTGCCGATAAAGCCTTGAGATTTCGCCATCGCACGTGATTGTTTGTCCGCGAGCTGCAGCGGAGTAAGCTGTTGAATGTTCCCCAGATCGATCTCGGGATTGCCTCCGTGACAGAAATTGCAGGTAATCCCGTTTTGTTGGTGGATCGAACCTTTCCACTCCCGGACAGGCTTGGCAAGCTCGCCGCCAAGATATTCGTGGCATGTGATGCAGGCAACAGGTTTCTCTTCGGAACGGGCGCTTACCGCGCAGACAATGAGGGTAATTGCTACCAGTACCCCGGCCGCATATCTTTTTCTTTTCACCGTATCTGCTTCTCCTGAACTGCGCGATGAATGCATCAGTCTCGCTCATCCTCTCATGATAGTATCATTATCTCACATTTTTCCCTCGTTGAGAAGAGGATTCCCCTGACCAATCTATTTTTCTTCTATCAAACGCGTACCCCGCTTCTTCGTAAAATAATCATAAGTCCATTTCAGGAATACAACTAACCGGTCCTCGTTCTGCATGAGATAGAAGATGTGAATGAAGGCCCATAGGATTTTTGCTGAGAACCTCGTCAGCCTCAAGCGACCCCACTCAAGAATAGCATAATTGCGCTCTATGGTCGCAAGGCTCCCTTTGTCAAAGTACTTAAAAGTTTCGCCGGCTACCCGTTTTAATATAGCGCGCCCAGCATATCGTCCGCTCTGTATTGCAACCGGAGCCAGACCCGGAAGTGGCTTTTCGTCTTGCAGAATCAGCGCTGCATCGCCCACAACAAAGATCTCCGGATGTCCAGGAACGGTCAAATTGGGGTTTACCTTTATCCTTCCTGATCCGTCGGTTTCAACATCAAGCCACTTGCCCACTGGCGTAGCTCTCGCGCCTGCCGCCCAGATGACATTCGGAGTCCTTATTCGCTCGCCTGCAATCGTTACCCCTTCTGCGTCTATCTGCTCCACAGCATGATTGAGTCGCACTTCAACGCCCATCTTCTCTATTTGGACCTTGGTCTTTTTCAGAGAGTTCCGGCGAAAACATAGGAAGTATCCGGGATCCGGAGTCCACCAGGATAATTCGAGCTTTGGTAGGATCAAACCGCCGAAATTCCGACTTTAACGTCAGCCGAAACATCTCTGCGAGTGTCCCGGCAAGTTCGCATCCGGTAGGCCCTGCCCCAACCACTACGAAAGTGGTCAACTCGGGTCGGCTGAGTGGATCTTCCTGTATTTCCGCCATCTCGAAGGCTTTCAGAATCCGTGACCGGATAGTGATTGCATCGGCTATCGTCTTCATGCCGGGAGCGTATTTCTCCCATTCATCGCGGCCAAAATAGCTTACTTGAACCCCCGTTGCGAGGATCAGATAGTCATAGGAGAGAGGACGATCAGTTTTGTCGACATAGATGCAACGTTTGTCTTTGTCGATTCCTGTTACTTCAGCCATGGCAACAATAGTGTTTTTCTGATCCCGAAACTGAGTCCTGATCGGAAAAGCGATATCACCATTATCAAGCATGCAGGTTGCGACTTCATACAGCAGCGGTTGAAAAAGGTGATGATTGACACGATCAAGAAAAATCACTCGACAAGAGCGTCCTTGAGTGCCTTTGCCGCTGCGATGCCCCCGAATCCCCCGCCGATGACGATCACCCGCGGCTTGACGACATCCGGTAGTTTTTCTTCTGGCTTCAGATAGCTCATTGTCTCATCCTCCTGAGAAAAAGCCCGCAACACCGCCGCTTCAGTTTCATTGTCTGCGCATGCAGCCCGCGCAGGGTGCCGAGATGCTCGACGACCAAGCCGAAGGCACCCGTCAACCCGGCGGCGCAGTCATTGACCTTGACAGGANNAGCTCCACTGACCGCATCGTAGGCTCTTGTCTGCAAGGGATTGGTAATCATTTGCACCTCCTTTTTGATGTGATTATGCTCCAGAAGTACTAACTGCGTTTGTTGCAATCCACGTGACACAATTTTTG
Organism: Nitrospiraceae bacterium; assembly: GCA_003453735.1. Lineage (GTDB taxonomy): Bacteria > Nitrospirota > Thermodesulfovibrionia > Thermodesulfovibrionales > UBA9159 > UBA9159. The sequence goes on from DMNE01000056.1 coordinate 6,801, forward strand.
AATTGCTCACGGCCGAAACCTCATTGCTGCTTAGCACTGGCATCGGTTACTTCAGGTTCTTCTCTCATAATCCACTCGGACCAGACTAATCGGTCATCTCCCAGCTCAAGTCTTTCTCGATGCACTACGCCCGTCGTGGGATCCCATTTAGGGCGGCCAGTACATCGTTGAAGCAGCCGATGCCGCTTCGGCTCCGCAGATTCTTGCGGTGATCCGGGAGCTCGAACTCCCGCTCGTGCTGTTGTTTAACCGTAGTCGTCTGATGGTGCTTCCGCAAGGGATCAGCAAAAGCACCGGCCTGCGGGCGGCGTTGAACGCACTTCGCCTTTTGGCACACAACGCGATTGGTATTGGGGACGCTGAGAACGACCATGACCTTCTGGCAGAGTGCGAGATTGCCGTGGCTGTTAGCTGGGGCAGCGCACAACTCCAAAAGGAGGCGAACGAGATT
>DMNE01000521.1:0-467 GCA_003453735.1 Nitrospiraceae bacterium
TTATAGCAACTTTTAAAAGTGATATAGCCAAGACTGTTGCGGTAATGCACCCTCTTTTAGGAAGTCAACATTTCGCCCCGAAAGGCGCATACCGCCAGCTCCCTCTCGGATGACTTGATGGTACTTGTTTAGAAACCCGCTTTTGTTGGATCGTCAAAGACAAGAATATTTAATGGCTCCCACTTTCCATTCCGACGATAAAACAGTACATTCCAAAACATAGGAGTCTCACGTTTGTGCTTAGTAATCCACTTGATACGCACAAGGCTATTTCCCATCTTCGTTGTTTCTACTATTTCGTAATTGACAGACCGCCCATAAAAATCAAGGGCCGCTTTGACTTGCGCATCCATCGCGTGAAGCTCCGTTGGTCTCTGTTCAGCTAGCAAGCTGTTAGCGAAGAAATCTATTAAGACTCCCTCAATTTTGCCAGATTGAAGCACTTTGGCCAAAGCTTCGACCTGAGC
>DMNE01000521.1:592-4397 GCA_003453735.1 Nitrospiraceae bacterium
CCCTTGGTCAAGCGCGGGGTCTAATGCCCCGCGCGAAGACGGTCCGGGAGCGCAACATGCGACCGGGCCTTTACTGTCTTTCTTTTTTGCTTTCTTCATTTACGCCCTTTATGATGATATGGACCTACACGACAGCAATGTTTTCTACAACCCCCAACATGAAAGGTTTTCAAACACGGAAAGCGGTGAAGGGGGATTAGTCCCAGGAAAATCGCCAAACATTCCTGAACTTATGCTGCTTTCAGACTGCAATGGCCTCAACCTGCTTCCAGTCGTCAGACTTATGTGATGCCTGCCACAAATCATAATTTCGCTGCATATTAAGCCAAAGTTCAGGGGTTGTCTTAAGCGCCTTTGATAAACGAAGAGCCATGTCCGGAGTTACAGAAGCATGCTCATTCACAATCTCGGACAAAGTCTTTCTTGCCACACCGAGAACTGATGCGAGTCCTGAAACTGTCAGAGACAAGGGCTCCATGTAATGCCTTTTCAAAATTCCGCCCGGATGTGTCGGGCGCCTCATCCTTTTTCTCATGTTTTTACCTTCCTAATGGTAATCGATATAATTGACGTCGTATGCGTTCCCCTCTTCAAATCTGAAGACAACCCGCCAATTTCCTGAAACCTTTACGCCCCAAAGGCTTTTCATTTTTCCTTTGAGTTGATGAAGATCAGAGCCTGGGAATTTCATGTCTCTTATGTCCTCCGCAGCGCCAAGCCTGTCAAGAATGTCCCCTAGCTTCTGAGCATGATCTACCCGGATTCCCTTTTTTGTCCCATCATAAAAGAAAGCTTCCAATCCCTTATGAGAGAACGTCTTGATCATTTATATATTAATGTAACCCGTAGGGTTACAAATGTCAAGCAATTAAAGCTCAATCTTCCGATCTTCTTGCTACAGACGCCGTAGCTCCCTATCTTTTTTTTCAGCCCGAACTATGTACATTCATATTCATCCAGTCAACGCCATGAAAAATCTACTACTACGAACGGCATTCAGCGGACATTGTCAATTGAAGTCACGTTGAGTACGTGTAGTACTCTACACAATTGGGAGAGAGGGTTGCAGCAGAAGAAGCCTTCTCTTTCAGTGTGGTTGGTGTAATTGTTTTCCTATCCTATTTCACAGTCGTCAAAAGTCTAAAGAACTTTTTGTTATTGAGGGCGCACAACTCGTACGTTTGCTCACCGAAATATCTCGGCACCTGAGACGGCATTTATTTTCACGACAAACCTTATGCCTCTGGCGAAAATTCCCACACGAATAAGTTACGGAAAGTAATTGAACCTTGTGTCCCTCATCGGTAGAAGAGGTGTACCGCCAGACCTTATGATTAAANNTTAAAAGGTAGAAAACAAATCCCCCGATCGGGTATGTTGTAGGTAAAGTAATTCAACAAACCGAAAAGGAGGACTTGCCATGACTAAGAGTAGCAAACTTAACTTTGAGGGTGAAGAGATTTATGTGGGAATGGATGTTCAGAAAGCGCCGGGATAAACCGGCATAAAGTGGGGGATGAAAGAGCCCTACATGAAAGGAGGAACTGCTCCATCATGGCCCCGAGTCATGCGCGGGCGGTCGTGACATCGCGCGTGAAGCGTTGACAGGGGAAAACTTAGGCAAGGATTGAGCTCCGAAATCAATCTTCTGGGATGCTGACCGCGTTGAACAGTTGGGAAGGCACTACAGGAAGTGGCGTTATACAGTCAGTCGCTTCCCGGTCCCACGGAGTCGAAGACCCTGTGCNNTTCGAGAACCGGGAGATCTCAGCACTACAAGGTTGCCATCTACTTTCACTGCGGCGGCCTTGATCTTTATCCACAGGGAGAGAATGCATGACCTGGCTAGCAACCAAGACCACAATATCTTGTGGGTACCCACCCTCAATCATGAAGCGGCCTCATCGTTTCGGGTCTTTAGCAACATTGCAACTCTGTTCTTTACGGACAGCAACTGCAAAGATGGATCGGTGTGTCGCACGAGATCATTAGCCACTCTTTCGGCCGTCAAGACTCAGCGGTCCTGAGCCGAAATGAGCTATCAAGAGAGCTGCTCCGATCATAGAGAGGTTTTTCATGAAGTTCACCTGTTGGGTCTGAGCCTGCATAGGATCAGCAATAGTCCAAAAATTATGTATCATGATCGTAATGGGAACCAAGAAAAGAACGATGAGCCAAGCTCCAACTTTTGCCTTGTAACCGAGAAGGATACTCAATCCTCCAAGAAGGGCGATCACCCCTGACGCGGGTACTGCTAATGATGCCATCGGCACCCCTTTACTGGCAGCGAAGGCAATTGTTTTTGCTGCAAAATGGCCTGGTGCTGCCATCAGAAATACGGTGGTGTATAAAATTCTTCCGAGCAGGACGAGATATTTCATGGCGGTTCCTCCTTTTCTCACTATCCGTAAGAATATATGTTGCTATTTATTGACTTCGACTATTGCCACCTTATTCTTTCCGCTACAGGCCAGATACAGGTTTCCTTCTGGGGTTGCTACCATATTTCGAACTACTCCGCCTCCGGAGGGAATTGGCCAACTTAAAAATGATTCTGTTTTGGGATCAAACCTCACAATTGTATTGGGCGTAACTCCCGATTCGCTATACCAGACTATACCGTCCGAAGTCATTGCGATACCATAAGGTCTAGAATCCCTACCGCTTGGTGAGGGCCATTCCTTTGTTTTGGCGTCCAGCGAGTTGAAGCGACCCAGTTTTCCGCTTGAGTAATCAGTGAAATAGATGATGTCGTCAGCTGCTATTGCCAGACGCCTCGGCCGCGCGTCCCTCGGAAGAGGATATTCCCTGATATTCATAGTAGCCGGATCGATGCTTGCAAGTTTGTTGCTGCCGAATTCACAAAAGAAGGGAACCCCTTTTGAATTAACTGCAATCCCATAAGGCCGGGAGTTAGGTGTTGGTAAGGCTTTGATCTCAATATCTCCGGTCTTGGAATTGAGCCGGCCCACTACATTGCCTTGCTGCACAGTAAACCAAAGCATGCCATGCCGATCAAAAACGGGAGTGTGGGGATCAAATGCTTCCTCCGGTAGTTTATATTCAGTGATCTTGCCGGTTACCGGATCCAGCCGGCCGATATAGCCGTTGAAATTAGCAGTGAACCAGATATTGCCCTCTTCATCTGTCGCGAGGCCATGGGGGCCTGAATTAGGAGTTCCCAACGCATATTCTTTGATTTCGCCCGTTTTGGGATTAAGTCTGCCTATCACATTCGACTGCATCCCTGTATACCAAAGCGAACCATCAGGGCCCAAAGCTGGATCATGAGGAAGGGAATTTGCAGTAGGAAGAGTCCATTCTTTAATATGGACCGAAACTGGGTTTAGGGCAAATATGGAAGCTGGTACCGCAATAAGAAGAAAGATGTTCAAAAAAAACTTGATTTTCATGGGATTCACCTCAACGGGCCATTTTTAACTCGTCATAGGTTTAAGTGTACCATGGCCAAAAGCGGCATGCAATGCATTGTACACCTTTCATTTCGTATCGATTTTCTCGTGAGGCCACGAGCACTGCTCATCTGGCCTCTAACAGTGCGGGCACAAACAAACATCCTCGGAGAGATTGCTGCGGGCTGGAACATAAGGTAAAGTAAGAAACCCGATGAGGCTCCGAGCAAATCAAGGGCTTACACCTGAAGGGGCATTTTGACACGGACATTACGATGCGATGGCCATCAAGAAAATCTAAAATAAACGCTGTAAGCTTGTGGTTCAGTCAGGTTCTCAGCCAAAGCTTTGACAGACAATAGAACTTTAGGCGTTGCGCAAAAATTAATTGG
>DMNE01000292.1 GCA_003453735.1 Nitrospiraceae bacterium
ACAACATTGTGAGGATCGACGCGGGGGAAGAATATGACACTGATGACGCACTGAACAATAAATACCGCAGGGCAGCTGACTTTCTCGATCAATGGCAGAAGGAAGGAATCCTTGTGCGTTCCTCAAAAGACTCTTTCTATGCCTATGAAATGGATTATCGGACAACAGAAGGAAGAAAGAGGATGGTTGGCTTCTTCGGTCTGGTGAGATTACAAGAGTTGGGTAACGGCATATACCCCCATGAAGAGACCCACTCAAAGCCGAAGGTTGACCGCCTCAATCTTATGACCGCCTGCAAAGCAAACACAAGCCCTATCTTTTCCTTGTATAACAGCCCTGCGCGGAAGGCCTCCCGCATCCTTGAACGCATTAGGGAAACCGTTCCGTATTTAGAAGTGGGTGATCCTCATGGGGCCATCCACAGACTCTGGAGCATAGAGAGGACAGACCACATCGTGACGATCAAAAGTGACCTTGAGGGCAAAGCGGTTTTTATTGCCGACGGCCATCACCGATATGAGACGGCGCTTGAGTTTCAGCGAATGGCAGGAAAGTCAGGGAGGGACGAACCGTTCAATTTTGTCCTTATGTTTCTTACCAACATTGCCGATGGAGGAATAACCATACTCCCCACGCACAGGATAATACGGTATAATACGGGAGAAATTCTCAATAAATTGTCCGAGCACTTTGAAATACAAGCCTTCCAAGCAGACGCTGATATCACAGCGATCATGAGGAACCGGACACACACCCTCGGCCTCTTCTTAAAGGGAGACCCTCAACAGTATCTACTCGGGTACACAGGCACGTGGTTGACAGAGCTGCCCGCGTCGCTACAGGGCCTTGATGTCGCTATATTGCACACACTCATTTTTAGGAAACTCCTGAACGTCTCTGATATCCTCTATGAGATGGATCCAGGGATCGCACAACATAAGGTGAGAGACGGCGATTACGACGCTGTATTCTTCTTGAACCCCACACGGGTGGAAGACGTGGAAAGGGTTGCCCTTTCGTCCGCAAGAATGCCGCCCAAGTCAACCTATTTCTATCCTAAGGTTATGACGGGTTTTATTATAAACAGTCTCAATACATCTTTTTTATAAAGCAAGGAGGGTTTCATGGCAGTAAAAATTGGAATCAACGGTTTTGGCAGAATCGGGAGAAATTTTTTTAGGACATGTCGCTCATTCGGGAATATCGAGATCGTTGCCATCAATGATCTGACCGATGCGAAGACCCTTGCACACCTGCTTAAGTACGACTCTGTGCATGGCATTTTTGATGCAGAGATAACGGTAAAGGACAATGGCATCGCGGTCGACGGCAAGGCGATACAGATCTTAGCCATGAAAGATCCGAAGGAGCTTCCCTGGAAAGACCTTAAGGTGGATATTGTCCTTGAGTCTACAGGGTTCTTCACGGACAGAGAGAGCGCGACGAAACACCTTGATGCCGGAGCGCAACGGGTGATTATATCGGCCCCTGCCAAGAACCCCGATGTGACCGTCTGCATGGGGGTGAACGAGGAGATGATCGACAAGACAAAACACAAGATCATATCAAACGCTTCCTGCACAACAAATTGTCTCGCGCCTGTTGCAAAAGTCCTCCTCAAGGAGTTCGGAATCAACAGAGGTCTCATGACGACCATACACTCTTACACAAACGACCAGAGGATACTCGACCTGCCCCACAAAGACTTGCGGAGGGCACGAGCAGCGGCCCTGAACATGATACCGACCACTACAGGAGCTGCAAAGGCTGTCGGGCTTGTGCTTCCCGACCTCAAGGGGAAACTCGACGGCATGGCCATACGTGTGCCGACACCCAATGTCTCTGTGGTCGACCTCGTGGTAGAACTCTCCAAAGATGCGAGCACCGAAGACGTCAACAGCGCTTTAAAAAAGTGGGCTGAAGGTCCGATGAAGGGGGTACTCCAGTACTCGGACGATCCGCTGGTTTCGAGCGACTTAAACGGCAACCCTCATTCGTCGATCGTCGATTCTTCGGTAACGAAGGTCATTGAGGGCAGGATGGTGAAGGTCATCGCTTGGTATGATAATGAATGGGGATACAGTTGCCGCATTCGGGACCTCATCCTGTATCTTACGAGGTGAGGTAAGGTATGATCAGAAAAAACGGCAGTCCGTTACCTCCGAGCGATATTTTGGCAAAGCTCACCATCGAGGACTTAGAGATAAAGGGTAAGAGGGTTTTTGTACGTGCAGATTTCAACGTGCCGATTGACGAGAACCTCAAAATCACCGATGACCGCAGGATCCGTTCCACGTTGCCGACGATAAACTATGCCATCGATGAAGGTGCGCGGGTTATTTTAGCCTCTCACCTCGGCAGACCGAAGGGCAAACGGGAACCGCGGTTTAGCCTTGCGCCGATCGCCAAAAGACTTCAGAGGCTCCTGGATAAAGATGTCCTTTTCACCGAGGATTGCATAGGCCAGAAGGTCGAGAACTCCATAGCGAAAATGAAAGACGGAGATGTGCTCCTTCTCGAAAATCTGAGATTCTACCCCGGTGAAGAAAAAAATGATGAGGATTTTGCAAAGGCCCTTTCACAGATTGCAGATTTTTATATAAATGACGCCTTTGGTGCCGCGCACAGGGCGCATGCCTCAACCGTCGGCATCCCGAAATTCCTTCCTTCTGCTGCTGGCTTTCTCCTAAAAAAAGAGATCGAGTACCTGAAAGGAGTTGTCATCAACCCCATCCGACCTTTCCTCGCAATCCTCGGAGGTGCAAAGGTTTCCGGGAAGATCGGCGTTCTGGAGAACCTCGTCGATAAGGTCAATAAGGTTATTGTGGGCGGCGGGATGGCGTTCACCTTTATCAGGGCCATGGGATACGAGATCGGAGATTCCCTTGTTGAGGCCGATATGCTGGATTTCGCAAACCGCTTACGGGAGAAACTCATTGAGAGCAAGGTGAAATTCTATCTCCCAGTTGACTGTGTTATCGCCCAGAGCATGGAGCCGGGGGCCGAGACAAAGATCGTCACAACTCAGGAGATTCCGAAGGGCTGGCGGGCGCTTGATATCGGCCCCGCCTCGGTGAGACTCTTTTCAGAGGCGATTCAAGATGTGAAGACAATCATCTGGAACGGCCCAATGGGGGTGTTTGAGATTGATGCGTTCTCGAGGGGAACGTATGCGATTGCACACTCGGTGGCAGATGCGTATGCCTTGACTATTGTGGGTGGAGGAGACACCGATCTTGCGGTGCACAAGGCCGGCGTCTCTGATTCCATATCCTTTATATCCACGGGTGGCGGGGCATCCCTTCAGCTCTTGGAAGGAAAAGAGCTTCCCGGCATCGCGGCGCTCACCGACAAGAAAAAAGAGTGACCGTTTTACAGAACTGGCTGTAGTTCAGGCGATGAACACTTATGGGGTAATTTCCTGTTTTCGTGTGAGAGGATCCCTCTCTTCACCTCTACAATGGATGGGCTCTTGCTTTCAAAGCGTGTGATCAGATATGAGGCAGCGACCTCGGGTTTGATCACATCACCACACGTGAAAATATCAACAGCAGCATAGCCGTATTCCGGCCATGTATGAACAGACAGATGGGATTCAGCTATAACGACCATACCGCTGATTCCGAAGGGACTGAATTGGTGGAACGAAATATCGACGATCGTGGCCTTTGCTTTCCTCGCTGCAGAAACGAGGGCATCTCGAACTTCTTCGAGATTGCGCAACAGTGCTGGGTTGCAATCCTTCAATTCAACCAAAAGATGGGCACCTAAAGCATACAATTCTCTACCCCCTTCCAGGAGAACGTAAGGAGCGGATCACTCCCTTTCGAATAAGAAAAATACCCCAAAACAATAGCTTTTGTCAAGAGCAATTTTACCCACGACAGAGACGATCACGGACTGACGCTTTGACAGAACCGAACACGTAATGATACCTTTGAGAATACTAGGATCATGAAAGTCTGCGAAATATTCACGAGTATCCAGGGGGAGTCCAGTTATGCGGGTGTGCCCTGTATTTTCATACGAATGACCGGCTGCAATCTCAGGTGTTCGTATTGTGATACGCAATATGCATACTCGGAAGGAAGGGAGCTTACAGAACAAGAAATCCTCAGTGAAGTATCGAGGATAGGGTTGAAAATAGTGGAGATAACGGGTGGTGAGCCATTGCTCCAGCATGATGTTCCCCGCCTCGTGAGACGACTCCTTGACGACGGCCGCACCGTACTCATCGAGACAAACGGCAGCCAGGACATAAAAGAGATCGATACCAGGGCAATTATAATCCTTGATATAAAGACACCGGGCAGCGGCATGTCTGGTGAAATAAGCATCTCCAATCTCGATTACCTCAAGCCTGCGGATGAGCTGAAATTTGTAATTGCCTCACGGGATGATTACGAATGGTCAAGGAACTTCTTACGAACACATCCTGTCATCGCGAAATGCACAGTACTCTTCTCGCCTGTATTCGGGAAACTGGACCCCCAGGACCTTTCACGATGGATCATCGAGGACAGGCTTGACGTGAGGCTGAACGTTCAGTTACAGAAATACATTTACGGGCCCGATCAAAGAGGCGTGTAACTTAGGTACCTCTTGTATTCATCTTCAAAATGATCGCTGAGTATCTGTTTCCCCAAGACCCGTTGTATCTCGACAAGCTCCCAGAACCGTATCTCATCGATCTCGTCCCTGTTAAAAGAAATGGTGGTGATTGGGCCATTGTATACACATCGATAGGTGCTAACAAGTTCTGTTTCGTAAGGACTGCTGTGAGTGTAGGAATAGAGATATTCGATTTCACAGCCGGTGATACCCAGTTCTTCCTCCATCTCTCTCTGTGCAGAAGACCCAAGTGCCTCTCCGACACCCACATGACCGCCCACCGATGTATCCCATCTTCCGGGGGCGACATCCTTGACGAGGGAGCGCTTTTGCAAGAGCAGCTCACCTCTGGCATTGAATACAAGAACGTGTACAACCCGATGAATCAGGGAAGGGTCTCTATGGACTACCGACCTGCACGCAATCCCCACAAACTCGCCACGCTCGTTGACTACTTCCAGATATTCTTCCAACCTATACCATCTGTTCTTCTAAATGTGCACAAAAGCGCTCACGTTTTTGTGCCCGCACCGAACCTTCTTGCAGACAGAAAGCATAACGGGCAAGCGTCACTTTCCCGCCGGAAACAACACGCGCGACATCCGTGCATAGCATGGTTGCCGTGCTTGCCTTGGGTAGGACAGCAGTATCGGTTGCCAGCCTTTTAAGATTTTTCGCAGAATTCACGTCGCGGTCCCGATGCATACCACATTGACGGACGGGTCCATTCCCTGCCGGAGAGGAAAGGAGTTCGTCAAAGACAGACAGACATTCCGAACACCTCGCGAATAAGGGATACCAGCACAAAATGTCAATACGGCTCATGTCTGGATCCCGCTCTCTCTATGCCTCTGGTATTCACCATCTGGCGTGCCGGGTCGTGCAACCTGCATACACCTTTTTATAGGGCTTTCGAGAAGAAAAGTCAAGAGGGTCAACTCACTGTTTGTCAAGACAAAGTAACAGACAAAGCACTAATGTCCGGTTTTCGGCAAAGTAGAAATGTCTCAGCTCCCAAAGAGGACTTCTCGGCCCCCGACCTATCCTACGGGCATGGTCATTCCAAACTACCCGATCAAGACCCCTTTGCATGATATAATGGAAATAAAGGGGCGACCATGCATAATCTCCCTCTCGATACATCATGGCCAAAAGACTAAGGGAACGCAGGAACTAAACATAATGACGAATACCCATGCTTCTTCTTCCGCTCACAATAACGGCAATTTATCAAAGACGTTAAAGAACTTTCTCGGAGAGGCAAAAGGGGGAAAAACCCTTTTTGAGCATGAAGTCAAAAAGCTTTTAAAGGAGATTGGGCTTCCTGTGCCGAACGGTATATATGTGAGGAGGGGCGAGGTACCCCCTTGTCTCCATAATTTACGGTACCCGCTCGTGGTAAAGGTATCATCTTCACAAATAGCTTCAAAGACGGAAGTCAAGGGGGTTAAACTCGGACTCAAGGATGCGGAAGAGGTGCTGCACGCTGTTAAGGAGTTATTCCTCATTGGCTCTGCCGAAGGTGTACTCATAGAAGAGATGGCTCCCCAGGGACTGGAAGTGATTGTGGGTGGCATTATCGATAATCAGTTTGGCCCAGTTGTCATGTTCGGTCTCGGAGGAGTATTCGTTGAGCTGTACAAAGATGTTGCCTTTGGCCTTGCACCCCTTACGAGAGGCGATGCTAGCTGGCTGATTCACCAGGTAAGGGCTTACAGACTTTTAGAAGGTTATAGAGGGAGCCCTCCTGCGGATATTGAAAGTCTCCTGAATACTCTTGCTGCCGTCTCTGATCTTATGGTGACGGGTTTAATTACAGAGATCGATCTGAACCCCGTGGCCCTTTATCGTGAAGGTGCCATGATCCTGGATGCAAAGATGGCGGTTACTTCCTGAAATGAAGTGGTACAATCTGTTGTCCTCTCGATCCTCCTTCTTATATTGACTGTTTCATCCCGCGCAGACGCACGTTCTCCTCATAAGCAGTAGTGGATCTCTCATATATCAGGCTGAATCGAAAGGTGTATAATAAGCTATGTCTGATGAAGTGATTACTATCTATTCCCTTACCACAAAGGTCCTCTCTTATGATTCCTCTGCCGATGTCGATCTTTTGAAAAAGGCGTATATTTTTTCGCGGGAGGCCCACTGCAGCCAAACAAGGAGTGAAGGGACTCCCTATATAGGCCACCCCCTTTCCGTTGCCCATATTCTCGCCGATATGAAAACAGATGTGGCGACCATAGCTGCAGGGCTGCTCCATGATACCATTGAGGATACCGGGACAACCGTAAAGGACATGAAGGAGATGTTCGGGGATGAGATAGCTTTCCTTGTGAGTGCCCTGACAAAGCTTAGCAAGATAGAGTTCAAGACACGGGAAGAGGCTCAGGCAGAAAACTTTCGGAAGATGCTCCTCGCAATGTCCGAGGACATACGGGTTATCTTCATTAAATTTGCAGACAGACTTCACAATATGAGAACGCTCCAATTCCTTCCCGAAAACAAAAGACAGCGGATCGCTACAGAGACCTTGGAAATATATGCGCCTCTGGCAAACAGGCTGGGAATCGGATGGCTGAGAATAGAATTTGAAGACCTGAGCTTTAAAATTCTCATGCCGGAACTGTACGAGGAACTGGCACAGAAAGTCGCGAAGCGGAAAGAGGAGCAGGAGGGTTACCTGAAGGAAGTGGCACGGACTATTGAAGAGAGTCTCCGCGAGGAAGGCCTGTACGGCAGGGTATCCGGAAGGGTCAAGCATTATTACGGAATTTATCAGAAGATGCAGAACCAGAGGATCTCCTTTGATCAGGTTCATGATGTCTTAGGCCTGAGAATCATCACCGATACAAAAGCAAACTGTTATACGATTATGGGGCTGATACACTCTTTCTGGACGCCAATTCCGGGAAGATTCAAGGATTATATCGCAATGCCCAAGTCTAATATGTACCAATCCCTCCATACAACCGTGATAGGGCCCAAGGGAGAAAGGGTGGAGTTCCAGATACGGACGGAAGAGATGAACAAGATAGCTGAAGAGGGAATCGCCTCTCATTGGAGATACAAAGAAAAAGATACGATGAAGACCAGGGACAGCAAATACATATCCTGGCTCAGGGAACTGATTCGTTCACAGAAAGAGCTCCATGATGCGAGGGAATTCATGGAGGCTGTTAAGGGTGAGGTCATACCCGAGGTAGTTTACGTCTTCACTCCAACAGGTGAAATCAAGGAACTCCCTTTCGATTCTACCCCTGTCGATTTTGCCTATAGCATCCATACCGAGGTGGGCCACAAATGCGTTGGGGCAAAAGTGAATGGAAGGATTGTTCCGTTACGCTATCAAATGAAAAACGGAGATACCGTCGAAATCATAACATCTCCCACGCACGGACCGAGCAGGGATTGGCTAAAATTTGTTGTAACGCAAAGGGCGAAAAATAGGATTAAACAGTGGATAAAGGCAGAAGAGAGAAAGCAGAGTATCGAACTGGGAGCAAAACTTCTTGAAGTCGAACTAAAGAAACATCACCTCAAGCCATCCTCACTGAAATCGGAAGAGGCCCAGACAGTCGCCAAGGCTTTCGGGTTACAGACGTATGATGACCTCCTCGTATCCATAGGATACGGCAAGGTATCCCCTCACCAAGTTGTTAACAGACTTTTAGCTGAAAGATCGCCCGAGGCACATCTCAGAAAACCGCAGGACTTTCAAGGCGCCTCAGGGGAAGAACTTCAGAAGACGGTAAGACCCCAGAAAGAACACAAGGGTATTAGCATTAAGGGTATCGACCATATCCTTTACCACACTGCGAAGTGTTGTTTGCCCGTGCCAGGGGACATCCTTGTAGGTTTTGTGACCAGGGGTAGAGGAGTGACTATTCATCGGAAAGACTGTCCAAACCTCGAACGTCTCACCATTGATGATGCTCGACTCATTGATGTAGACTGGAAACCAGGCGACGAAATGACGACAACAGCACGACTGTTGATTGAAACCGTTGACAGGCCAGGATTGATCGCGGATTTGAGCGTACTGATATCATCGGTGAACGTCAATATAAGTCATATCAACGCAACCACTACTCAGGATAAAAAGGCGCATATCACCTTTAATCTCGATGTCAGAGATAAGCCCCAGCTTAACACCCTCATTCAGAAAATATCGCAGACCGAGGGTGTTCTCAGGGTGAAGAGATAACGAGAAAGGCTGATCAGGATGATCAGAACTACAGCAGGTAGAGGTCTGACTCACTGAAATGATCTTTCGGTTACAGCCTGACATGAAAAACGGTCAGAAGCCAATTCAGCGCACCTCCCTCGAGAAACGCGAGGGGGAAAACAATAGCCACCATGCCTAATGCCATCTTAACTCCCCTTTCCTTCACAATCATGAAAACATTGGCCAGGCAGGGGATGAACAACGTTATCGTAACAAGGCTAACAAGTGATTGCACAGGTGTGAGCAGGCCTTTTTCAGCCATGGCAAAAAGGCCTGCTGCTCCGTAGTCCCTCCTTAGAAAACCAAGGATAAATGATTCTGTCGTCTTAGCAGGAAGCCCGAGAAGGTTAACGACCACTGGAGAAGCTGCTTTTTCCAGGAGGACCAAGAGGTCAAGTTTGTGAAGAAGGAAAAGAATGAAGGTTCCGAGGAGAAACAGAGGCACCGCCTCCTTCAGGTACCATTCGACCCTTCCCACTGTCTTTATGATTATATTCATGGCGTCTGGTTTGCGTATGGGGGGTATTTCAAGAAAGAAATCCGTTCTTTCCCCCTTGACGATCTTAGAAGCAAGAAAGCCGGAGACGAGTAATGTCAAAGAGATGGTTCCTGCCCATATAATGGTTGCCTTGAAAGAGAGGGCACTGAGCATGCCCAAGACCACGCCTATCTGCGCCGAACAGGGTATGGCAAGGGCAAGGAGAAAAGTGATGATGATCCTGTCCCTTCTAGTTTCGAGTATCCGTGCCGTCATGACAGCCATTGTGCCGCAGCCGAGGCCTAAAATCATGGGGAGTACCGCCTTTCCGTTTAAGCCCATGAGATTGAATACTCTATTGCTCATAATCGCAAGACGGGGCAGATAACCAGTGTCTTCCAGTATCGCGAAGGCGATGAAAAAGGTCACGGTTATGGGGAAGATAATTGCTATTGCATAGGTCACCGCAACCGTAATAAGGCCGTATTGGCCCACGAGCATTTCCCTGAAGATATCGAGGGGTACGAGCAGATTTACTACTTTTGTGGCCATAGGGTTGATATAGTTGCCGAATATCGTCTTCTCGAAAAATGCAACGAGGGTTCCTGCACCGAAAACTCCAACGAATTCATAGAGACCAAACAGAACAAGGAGGAAAAGGGGAATCCCCCAAACAGGGTGCATGCTGAATCTACCGATAAAGGGAAACAGCCATCCCCCTTCCGGAACGATATTCTGTATGACCTGTTTTGCGATTTCATCCGCAAATTCAATCCTTTTGCGGTTAATGACAGAAGACACCGCCTCATTGGTCTTTGACTGGCACTCATCCCTGAACCCTTCGATCTCCCTGATAACCTCAGGAGAGAGATTGCCGAATAGCCATTCCCGCAGACTCTCATCACCGGAGAGTATCATGAGGGCAAGCGAGCGCCTTGATAGATGGGCTTCAGGCAACAACAGCGATATTTTCTCTATATACCCCTCTATAAGCGGAGTATACCTTAGTTCTGTTAAAGGCTTTGAGGGCATCAGCATCGAGTTCTTTAGCTCCTTGATCCCTTTTTTTTGAGGCGCGATGGTGGTTACAATTTCGATGCCTAGGATTTCCCTGAGCTTCTGGATATTGATGATCATCCCCTTATCCCGAGCCTCATCCTCCATATTAAGATCAAGGATCATGGGAAGGCCGGTCTCAGCTATCTGTAGTGTCAAAAGAAGGGTTCTCTTTAAGCTCTTCGAATCAGCGACTTGCACCAGAAGAGAAGGACGTTCTTTAAGAAGTATATCCCTTGTAACTTTCTCATCTTCACTCATGGGTATGAGGCTATTAACGCCTGGAGTGTCAGTTAAAAGGTATCTCTTACCGTTAAGGGCAATATTGCCATGAGTGATCTCAACTGTAGTTCCGGGATAATTGGAAACCGTTACATATTTTCCTGTCAGAAGCCCGAAGATTACACTTTTTCCAACGTTTGGATTTCCAACAAGAATGATTCTCTTGTAGTGCTTGTCCTTCCCCCGATGCCTCTGTCTGCGTTCTTGAATGTCCATAGACTTAATTGAGACTCAGTCTCAAGTATACTGTTTTCTAATCGTTCCTGTCAAGGCCTGATATTTGGCCTTGAAAAACGTCGTACAATATATTAGGCTTTTCAGCATGAGGATACTCGCCATCGAAACATCAACAATGCTTGGAGGTGTGGCCATCATGGACGAATCAGAAGGCCTCCTTGCAGAGCTGAGACTTAATATCAAAAGTACCCACTCAGAAAGACTCCTGACAGGGATAAACCTGCTTCTCCAGCAAGCGGGTATGAAGATACAAGACATCGATGTATTGGGTGTCGCCTCGGGCCCTGGTTCCTTTACGGGGTTAAGAATCGGATTAAGCACGATAAAGGGGTTTTCTTTTGCGACCGGCAAACCAATAGTATCTGTTCCCACCCTTGAGGCATTTGCATGGAATTTTTCTTGTAGCAAGCATCCCATTTGCATCATGCTCGATGCCAGGAAAAAAGAGGTATATGCGGCCGTCTTTCGCTGGAGAAAAAAGGGCTTCGACAACGTGATTGATGCGACTGCCATAGACCCTGTTACTCTCTTACGGTCTTTAGCAGATGAGCCAGTTATATTTGCCGGCGAGGGAGCCCTTCTTTACAGAGATACGATAATTGAAATGATAGGTGAGAACGCCATATTCGCCCCTCCCCATAAAGCAGTCCCGTCCCCTTCAAATGTGGCCTACCTCGGGCTCGGAAAGGCCAAGGACAGAGAATTCTCGGAGCCTCTGAACCTTGTCCCTTCCTACTTCAGGAAATCGGAGGCAGAGATCAAGATCCGAAAAGACCGTGAAGAAGATACTCATACGCGATATGCATGAGCAGGATATTCCCTCGGTAGCCCAAATAGAGCAGAACTCTTTTCCTACCCCGTGGTCCACAAACTCTTTTTTCAGTGAGATTCATAAGTCGCGCTCAATCGCCAAAGTTGCGGTATTGGATGGCACGGTGATCGGTTATATCTGCGCCGAGCATGTGCTTGATGAGGGACACATCCTCAACCTGGCAGTACATCCCGATTATAGAAGGATGAGAATCGCTGAATGCCTCGTGAAAAATATTGTTGAGGCCTTGAAGCTGAAGAAATGCAGGTTTTTATACCTTGAGGTGAGAGCTTCAAACCTTACTGCTCAGCGCCTTTATAAAGGTCTCTCTTTTAAGTTTATAGGGGTTAGGAAAAACTACTATCTGGCTCCGGAAGAAGATGCTGCCATTATGATGCGAGATATATAGGCTTTCTTTGGCTTTTCATCTCTCATTTTTCTTTTTTACCTCCATGCCTCGGGGTGTCTGTGTCATCCTTGCCTTTTCTTGAAAAAAGCTGATCCTCAATATAAACCTAATAAAATCAACTGAATAATACTTGACAAGTTTAGTAAAGTATTTTATATTCGAATCATGCTGCGATTGTCCACAAAGGGACAGTATGGGGTAAGAGCGATGTTTGAGATAGCACGCAGTTATCCTGATAATCCTGTCACGATAAAGGAGATATCTGAAAGACAGGACGTTTCGATAGCCTATCTTGAGCAGATCCTGAACAAACTAAGAAGATCCGGTCTTGTTAAAAGCGTGAAAGGGCCGGGTGGTGGTTATCTCCTGACAAAGAAGCCTGGCGACATCAGCATTGCGTCGATATTAAAGGAACTCGAAGGGCCTGTTGCCATTACCTCCTGTCTTAACCCCGAGGAAGGCTGCTCAAGGGTTGAAGGCTGCGTTACCCATCTGCTCTGGAAGTCTTTGGGCGCAAATATAGAAGCGTTCCTTGAGACGATTACCTTGTATGATCTCCTCGAAAGAGAGCCTCTTCTCAAGTTTTCTCATGTACACGAGGAATCTCTTAAGGCATGACGCTTAAGTTCGTTGAAAACATTAAGCCTGATGTAACGACGGACATCGTGTATATGATGTGTCCTATGCACCTATTGAAACTGGAGGAAAAGATAAAAGAGTTGGACAAAGGACAGATACTCGAGATCCTGACTGACTATGATGGCGCTTTAGAGGATATTCCGGGCTGGTGCGAAAAAACGGGGAATGAGTTCCTCGGTATCGAGGAATCGGAGGAATACTATAAGTTCTATATCAAGAAAGTGAGGTAAATATGAGAAAATGTTATTTCGACCATGTCGCAACAAACGCTTTGCACCCTCAGGTCTTTGAGGCCATGCTGCCATATCTGAAAGAAGAATTCGGTAATCCCCTCAGCATTTACGAATTAGGCATGAAGGCACGGAGCGCAATAGAAAATGCGCGCGCCCAGGTGGCCACCCTCATCAATGCCAAGCCTTCTGAGATCATCTTCACATCCAGCGGCGCGGAATCAAACAATTTTGCGCTGAGGGGTATCGCCCTTGCACGCCAGAATGAAGGTAAACATGTCATTGTCTCGAGAATGGAGCACCACTCTATCCTCAACGCGGCGCGTTTTCTCGAAAAAATGGGATTTACTGTCACCTATCTCTCCCCTGACAAAGATGGCGTCATTGAGCCAAATGTGGTGAAGAAGGCGATAACAAAGGAGACGATCCTGCTGTCCNNATAGCAAAGGAACACGGGGTGGTATTTCATACCGATGGTGTTGCATCGACGGGGAATATACCTGTTGATATCAAAGAACTTGATGTGGATCTCCTGAGCCTGGCGGCACACCAGTTTTATGGCCCGAAGGGGGCCTCTGCCTTATATTTGAAGGAAGGCATACGAATTGTTCCCCTGATCTATGGAGGGATTCAGGAAGGGGGGAGAAGGGCAGGAACAGAGAATGTCCCCGCAATTGTAGGGATGGGAAAGGCTGCTGAACTTGCAAAAGCGCAAATGAACGAGAGGATTGAACATGTGAAGGGGCTGAGGGACAGACTCATCAGCGGTGCCCTTACTGTAGAGAATATATATCTCACGGGGCATCCAGTAAACAGGCTTCCTTCCCACGCAAGCTTCGCCGTGGAGTATATCGAGGGCGAAGCAATGTTACTGCTCCTTGCGGCAAAGGGTATCTATTCAGCAAGCGGCTCTGCCTGTTCATCAAAGGCATTAAAGGCCTCACCCGTTCTCCTTTCCATGGGGATACCTTCGAGCCTTGCTCAGGGCTCTATCGTTTTCACCCTCGGCAGGGAGAATTCCGGGGAGGATATCGAATACTTCCTCTCGGAGTTCCGCGCTATCATAAAGAGGTTGCGGGAGATATCTCCTTTTGCCAAAGGCTGGGCCGGGAAAGAGGGAGATAAATGTTACACAACGTCGCCGGAACAACGTAATGATTGATACGTGTTGGGGCCGGCTAATGAGATTTTTTTGGAGGAAACCATGTACAGCGAAAAAGTGATGGACCATTTCACAAATCCGAGGAATGTGGGTGAGATACCCGACGCTGACGGAGTCGGAACAGAGGGCAATCCTACCTGTGGTGACGTCATGAAAATATCGATTAAGGTTGAGGATGGAAGAATCGTAGACGCCAAATTCAGAACCTTTGGCTGCGGAGCAGCCATTGCAGTCAGTAGTATGGTGACAGAGATGGTAAAAGGCAAGACCCTTGAAGAAGCTCTGTCGCTCTCTAAGGAGGCTGTCGCCAACGAACTTGGCGGACTTCCCCCGCAGAAAATGCACTGTTCAAATCTCGGTGCCGATGCACTGAAAAAAGCGATCGAAGATTATAAGAGCAAACACACCGCCGGATAGTCAGAACAATGCGGGCACGGAGTTGCAGATTAGATAAGTTGTAAGCATTTACAAATCGGGATTCGAGCTGCTAGAATAGGGGCTTTAGGAGAGGTGGCCGAGCTGGTCGAAGGCAGCCGCCTGCTAAGCGGTTGTGGGGGTAACACCTCACCCAGGGTTCGAATCCCTGCCTCTCCGCCATGACGAGAATGTTGAGCAAGTGACCGCTAAGGGCTTTGGCTCTTACGTTACATCATACGCACGAAGGAGGATTTATGATGAAAAGGTTTTTAGCGATTGGTCTGGGAGTGGGTTTAATTCTCTCTCTCGGTCTCAATGCATGCAAAAAAAATGAGCAGACATCTATCCCTACAGCTCCACAAATGGCCCCCGGCACACAGATGCTGCCAGGACAAGGACAGATGCCTCCTGGCATGAATATAACAAAGACTGAGTTGAAGGTCGTTGTACCTGACAGCGTGAAAGGGAAATGGTCTGGGGTTAAGTTACTCTTGGAGGACAAAGCGACGAAAAAAACTACAGAATTTACTGTCTCCCTCAACAGCGAGCTCAAGGTCCCGGACTCTGACCTGAAGGTAGCTGTTGGAGATTTTCTTCCGGACTTCAGGATGGATCAAGGGACGATAACATCTGCATCAAATGATCCAAACAACCCTGCAGTTGGAGTAAAAGTCTATGAGGGTGACAAGCAGATCTTTAAAGGCTGGCTGTACGCCAAGTTTCCGACGATTCATCCCTTTGAACATCCGAAATACGGACTTACCATGAAAGAGGCAATAAAAAAGGGATAACCGGGTAGCGCCCTTAGCTCAGCTGGATAGAGCGTCGGACTACGAATCCGCAGGTCGGGGGTTCGAATCC
>DMNE01000288.1:0-5061 GCA_003453735.1 Nitrospiraceae bacterium
CAACTGGTGCGAACGTAAGATTACCCGGGGGCGCGACGCCGGCCTCCTCCAGGCGCGCTCGCTTCCAGGTCTGCGTCGCAGGGTAGTCGACTTCGAAAACGCGCAGCACTTCTTCAGAATACGGGTTTCGGTAGGCGAACGTGTCAAGCCCTGCTCCCAAGATGACATACTGGCGGACACCACGTCGAACGCCGGCGGCGAGCTCGTCCTCAGCATATCGACTGCGTACGGCTACGAAAGCTCGCATGTAGGGCGAGAGTGGTGTGGCCTCGAATTGGCGTGGATCGGCTTGCAACGCAGACGCGTTTTCTTTGCCGATGATGCGGAGTGCAACGGGATCATCGAAAACCTTCGGATCATCCAGGAGTTGATGCGCTGCGCGCCGCATCGCCACGCGCTCTGCCGTTACACTCGGTCGGTCTTCTTTCATAAAACGTATCTTCCTTTCGAAACTCGTGCCATAAGTATAGCTATTCTACCATGCTCTGCCGAGCTTTCCATTCCTGTCTGTTGTCATGTGTTGGAAGCCCGGCTTAAGGGATGTTTCTCTTGAGTGTAAGACAACCGTTTTAACCGAAAGTGGTTGGCTTTCAACGGTTCTCAGACATCCAGCGACGAATGTGATCTGCAATCTCTTCCCCGGCATCCTCCTGAAGGAAATGGCCGGCACCCCGGACGGTCAGAGGTGGGGCCACGTTCTTGAAGAGCCTCCGTAAAAAGATTTCCCACGGACCGGTGATCGGATCTTTATCTGCCCAGGGCAGAAGCACGGGCAGATCCAATGTCTTCAGTCTTCCAATCGCCGGTCGGTTATCATAGGCTCCGGGGTGATCCGGACGAGTGGGAACAAGGCGCGGAAAGACAAGGGCGCCGGTTTGAAAAGATTTATCAGGAAAGGGAGCGCCATAAGCTGCGGCTTCTTCATCAGTCAAGGTCCGGCGTAAAACAGCACTCCGTATCAGTTGAGGCACATCCAGTTCTTTTACTCGCTGCGAAAAATATCGCCAGCGCGTAAATCCTACGCCTAAAGAAGAACCACCTCCGATCCCTGTATTCATGGCCACCAGTCGCCGAAAGCGCTCCGGCACCTGACCGAGGATACGCAGGCCGATGGCTCCGCCCCAATCCTGACAGATCAGGGTGATCCGCTCAAGATTTAAGGCAGTGATAAATTTCCGAACCCAGCGTACATGAGATTTGTAACTATAAGCATTGTCGCTGATCGGTTTATCGGACCGGCCGAACCCGATCAGATCCGGAACGATCACCCGGCCCATTTCAGCCAGAGGGGGGATCATATGGCGGTACAGATATCCCCAGGTCGGCTCACCATGGAGCATCAAAATAGGATCGCCTTGGCCCTGCTCGATATAGGCGAGGCGCAAGCCTTCAATCTCCGCATAATGAGGGTCATAGGGATAACCGGGCAGATGATCAAAGCAATGATCGGGAGTGCGAAGGACAGACCCTTCGGGCCAGGTAAGGTGTATGCCGGCGAATTTCGTCACCCGGAAAACGTCCTCCGGATCCAGTCCGGAGATTTCAGCCGTCCAGATCATGAAGTCCAGCAAGTCGGTGTCTATCTCATGTTCAGGTGGTCTTGGCTCATACCGATCCCAATACCCAAGGACCATGGCCATCGAAGGTCTGCCCCGACCCTGATCGGCGAGCTCCAGAGCATAAAGATAATCGTGCTCGGAACGCCAGTAAACTCGGCCAGCACGAACCCCCGCGGCTTTCTCGATGGCTTCGGCGATTTGTGGCCGCACATCCAACTCTTGTTCCCAGAGCAAAGGATCGGCCCGCAGGTAAGAAAGTTCTTCAGAGGATGGGGTTATGAATTTCATGAGGCCTCCTTTACTTTATCCTGGAGAAACTTGACAATGGCCCGGGCCAGATCCGGGCCGCGATCGTCTTGCAGGAAGTGGGCGGCTTTTTCAAACAGGATGGGACCTTCCGCTTGCGGCAAAAGTTCTTTGAGACGATTGGCATACTGGATAGTAAAAACATTATCTTCAGGAGCCCAGAGAAGAAGCGTAGGTATCCTGGCAAGTTCTGGGAGCCGCGCCTCGATGGCTTTCATATCCGCCCAACCTCGATCCCCTTGGCGCATAGGGATGGTTCGCGGCCAGGTCAGGACGACATGGTCTGAGTCGGGTTCGTCAAAGACATGATGATAAGCCCAGGCTTCTTCTTCAGTCATCCCCCTGCGGGAAGTGACGGAGGGGCCGTGTTGTGAAAGAACCTTATGACGCTTCATAAAGAATTGACCGATGAGGGGCGCATGCCAGGTTGTCCAGGGACGGGGCGAGGAATGGAATCGTCCGACATACCCGGTGAACAGCCAGGTATTCATGAGAATAAGGGCTGAGAGCCTTTCCAAGCGCTGCAAGGCCGCGCCAACGCCCTGCGGCCCTCCCCAGTCCTGTCCCACAATGACGAAGCCACACANNATAACCACAACCCACCCAATCCGGAGCAATAGCCCGGAACCCTCCGTCAGTAAGAGGCCGGATGAAGTCGCGATAGAGAAAACCCCAAGTGGGATTGCCGGAGAGCAACAATACGGGCCGAGCGCTTGGATTTCCTTCGTCGATATAAGCCATTGTGCGACCATTGACCTTTATGGCCTTTTGTTCCCAGGGAAATAGAATCTTCAGTCCTTCGGGTTTGGGTTTAAGCATAGCGTCTCCTGGCGTCTCCTGATTATTTTAAGTTCGTATATTCAGGGTTGCTACTCAAATTTGTGAGTTATGCCGAATCTTCATGATTTCATTTACCGATTTGCATAACCTGCGCGGGCAATCCCGATATGCCGAAAACCTGACGCGGCTAATCTGCGTCAAGTTGATGCGGTTGTTAAACTGTGCGGCAGCTATAAGCTGTCCGCACAAGTGCTTTGCTAGAACCAGATATTTTTATCATGCCTTTTCGAGGCGCTCCGCTACCCACACTTTGATTATCGATTGTCGAGGCACGCCCAGTCTCTTTGCCTCTTTATCCAATAAGTGAATCATCCACAAAGGGAAATCCACATTCACCCGTTTCTGTTCTTGATGGGGTCTCCTCGATTTTGACGTATCGAGGTATTTGGAGATATCCTCTTTACCTTCATCAAATTTCTTGTCAAACTCACGAGCTTTCATATATTTCAACCTCCTCTTTTCTGGAACGTCTTATGGAAATAATTCTTATCTTTTCAGGCCGATATGTAATAACTCCTGACCAATGCTTTCCTGAAATCTTCCCGATCACCAAAAACCTTAACTCATCACTGCCCTTTACTGGAATCTCACTAAAGTCTGGATCATCCCATAGCTCCTGGGCTTCATAAAAATCAATACCATGTTTCTGCTTATTGCTCTCACTTTTTTTAGGGTCGAATTCAAACTCCATAGTATAATTATTATACCTTAAATATACCTAATTTCAACCAAATTATTTGGGATGTTTAACGAAGGGACTTGAATTGTAGGATATATCGATTATTTCAGTTCAAATGTGAACAGTGTGCTTACTCCATTTAACGGGCCTTCGACCGACATTCTCCTTAGGTCGCACATCCCCTCAAAACGGTTTGAACCTAATGCAGAACAAACCAATGGATATCCATTTTTGTAGTTGAGAGCGCTGTGCACGTCTCCTGAACGAATTGTGATTGTCTTCTGCTTTTTCTGCCTGGCTGGGTCGACATAGTTGTTTTGCAATATTCTCTCACATCATCTGCCAGACTCATTATATCTCCTTAATCTTTTCTATTTTAGGTTCTAACGACTGAATTAACGGGCGGCTATTCGCCGACCCGTTGAATGAATTGTTGGATGTTTTTTTACTATTCTTGATTTCAGAGGGTATTTTTGAGGATTCTCGAGGTTGTCAATTTGTAGATCAACATCCAATTCTGGCCAATATAAGTGATAACCATGAAGCAACTGAACATTTTGTATGGAACTCAACGTTTGGTCCTTAAAATAAGGGTAATCTTCATAACTGAGAAAATATTCTCTATCTCTTACAAAAATCCAGATACCAAAGGGCGTTATGTTTTCAACGCTTGCCGAAATGCCTTTGCCACGCTTCAATGATTTCATTTTTGTGGTCCTCCACAATTCTTTGAATTTCATTCAACTTTCTTGGACTCAACCCATGATATACGGCTAACGACACAATGGGTTCAATCCAGAATTTAGCTTCTCCTTCCCCCCTTGTTATGTGGATATGGATTCGCTCCTCTTCGTTGGAAAGGAAGTAGAACCTATACCCTTTTTCCCTGAAAATAGTGGGACTCATACGCCTCTATTTTACCATTTAACGCTTAAGGTTAGCCAGAGGTTAACTATTTTTATGCCTTGTAATCAACACGTGCCCCAATCCCTTGTTCTGTTTGGGTGCCAATGCCTTTTCAATGGTAACGCGATAGATTTGGTTGTCGTTTGGGATTATAGGAGTCCACCGCCTATTTTTCTTTGAACCACCTGCTCGACCTTGTAACGCATCCATGATATCTATCAATCCGTTGTCCACGTCGTGGGAAGAAAGTGCCGTACCTTCCAAGTAAAGCTTTACATTGAGTTCGAGCTTGTCTGAGGGATGATAGAAGATACCCGACTTGGTCGCTGCTGACGCTATGATTCTATGCAATCCCTGCCGCCACAAATTTCGGGGCCATTGATATTCAGGTATTCTAATAGATAATTTGAATTTACGTTTCGCCATTTTCAATCATCCAACGCCAAGGCTGAGGCGGCGGACACTCACCCTGAAGATGAGGCAAAACTATTCACGCTCGCCTCGACCCACTGGTTGGGGATATTTTTTTATAGAAGAATCAGTCGCCTTTTTTGTTTGTACAACTATCCAGGTCCCATTCCTCAGAAAAAGCAACCCCTCGACGAGTACTGATGGACAACAACGTGCGTCCTTCGCAAAGTCGAAGTCTTTTCCTGAAAACATAAGCTGCCCAGAGCGAAGAAAAATCCTTTCGGTGTATTGTGGCAACCCTTCAGGTTGTACTAAAGGAAATGATTGAGCAGGCCGGACAAAAAAGCGTCCCCTAGTGCC
>DMNE01000288.1:5080-5642 GCA_003453735.1 Nitrospiraceae bacterium
CTTGGGATCGAAATGCATTAAGCAACCAATTGATTTAGCATACGCCTTGACTACATCCGTCACTTTTTCGGTAGTAGCGGCATCGCCAGCAATGGCGGTGCTGCTCATAACAAGACAGAACAAAAATGTAGGTATAATTCTATCCATTGTCCCTGCAAAAAATGCGCCTTTTTATGCTTNNTTACTGGGTGAGCGAATTGTTGATTTTTTCAAGAAGGAAGTAGGAGTCCCTCCGCAATCATTCTTCGGTGATTTGTTCCCATCCGCCTATTTCCCTAACTTGATCTTGCCTTGCAGGTAACCGTTTGAAAGTGATATATATGGGTACGCGNNTTTCATCCCCTCCCACAAGGGGAGAGGAATTATTTGTGATGGATTTATAGAAAAGATGAAACGAGTAGCTGTCACAGGACTGGGGATATTTTGTTCGACCGGAAAGGATGTAGGGGAGTTTTCCCATTCTTTGAAAGAGGGCCGAACGGGCATCGGGCTGATCACCCTATTCGATACGTCCAAATATCCCTGCAAAATAGGAGCAGAGATCAGAGATTATCGACCGGAG
>DMNE01000510.1:0-2428 GCA_003453735.1 Nitrospiraceae bacterium
TACAGAATAGACCTGGGGTTTTTCGACGGCACCGATGACGCCGATTTTCTGCGCCATGTACTCCTTGACAAATACCGTTACTAGAGGCTTTTCCATATATTCTTCCAACTTCATCTCGATCTCTTTCTCAAGTTGAAGCGGCGTTAACCCTTTTGCCTTAATCTGGCCGATGAGAGGCAGGCCGATATATCCCTGCGAACTTACCCTGACCGTTCTCTTGAGTTCGTCTGCCTGGAAAACGTCTATATCGAGGAGGTCTTCTGCCCCAATAATATAGTCGGCATTGGGGTCTGTACTCTGCGTCATAGCCGATTTCAGCATCATATCATTAAGCTTCTCTGATCGGGCGTCCTTCTTGAGCAGTTCATTGTTTACATTCTGCACATTTGCGTCGCGATGACCGGCACACCCACACAACAGCGCAGAGATAACAGTTGCAACTATGAAACGTTTAAAAAAGATATTCATAGTTTCCACGGCGGTGAATCTTTGCGTTTACCTGGTTGTAATATAATAGAAACAAATATTCGTTCACAAAAAAGGAACAAGACAAGATTTCACTCCTCTTCCTTTCTCATGCTTACGGTCCTGATGGACTCACAGAAATCGGCGGTGGTGGTGATGACCTAACCCAATTCTGATTCCCTAAGACCGTGATTCCGCCTACTCCCGCAGCAGCACCTGCAAAGCCGAGGGCCGGTGATACTGGATCAGCAGTGCTTGCAGCAGTCCCTCCAGCCGAAGAAATAGGCGTGTCGCTCTCTACACTGCCATTGTCTGCAATATAGATCCTCTTGCCAGCTGCTACCTGTGTCTCTGATCCGTTCGCATTCTTGACGGCAAGCGTCCCGCTTTCTGACATAACCTTTGTACCCTTGCCATCACAGGAAACAACACCGTTAACGATTTCCTCATTCTCATATTTGACTTTCTGTAGCATTTCTGCAGGTTGAACGAGAATTTGAGACTTATTGGTGGTTACTACCAAGGAAATCCCCTTCGGTACACTAAAACCAACATTGCCCGTTTGTAAACGGACAGCATAGTCACCTTTCGAACCGGAGATTTCGCACTCTGAATTTTTCCCGATTTCTATCCTTGCACCGTCTCTCAGGATAATGGACATCCTTCCCTCACCTGATCTAAGACGTGCACCATCCACAACGGGAAAAGTTTTGTCGGCGACAGATACCCACCGGTCGAGCACCTTCATCTCTGCCTTGCCATTACCCGCGAGATCTCCGAGGACATTGATCGAAGGTTCGAGAGAAAAGGCCATCTGGCCATTCAACAATAACGCCATTAATAGTACAAATGTTAACGCCACGCTACATTTCTTCATCTTCGTACCCATATGCACCTCCTCTAAAGAGTATAATTCTTTACGTCATTCATATTCTATATAGGGTCAAGAAAGGATATCTCCCACCCCTTTACCACCATTCACGGTTTAGGTGGACTCATGGGGGCTTCTGTTTCCTGACTTTTCCTTATCCTTGATCTCAAAGTCAAGAGATGACTCACCTCATCGATTCCCAACCAGCCTCGCGCAATCCTTTGGAGGCCAGAACTCTCTTATACCGCAAAATAGCTCTCATGATCCTTCTCTTTCTGATATAAAACGATAATCCAAAATAGAGGAAAAAGTAAACAACGAATATTGCAAAAAGATAGTGTTCGGGGATCCGGAGGATCGTGCCGAAGATGGCCACAGAGGAAAAGAAGGCGGACATCAGAATAATAACCGCAACACACTTTTTTTTGCTCAAACCTAACCGGAGCAGTAGATGATGAAGGTGGTTTCTGTCTGCACGGAAAGGGCTCTTCCCTTTTATGATCCTCGTCAGCATCAGCGTTATGGTATCAACAATAGGAACTGCAAGGATTAAGAGAGGCACAACAGGCCGTATAATTCCGTGAGGTTGCTGGGTTAAAGAGATTGATATAAAAGCTGCAGTACACCCCAAAAAAAAGCTGCCCGCATCGCCCATGAAGACTTGGGCTGGATGCCAGTTATACTTAAGAAAACCAATGAGGGCACCACTCATAGCAACGCTTAGAACCATTATCTTCATCCGGTTATCCATAGCGGAGAGAACCGCAAAAGAACCAAAAGCAATAAGCGCGACTCCGGCTGCGAGACCATCAACGCCATCGATCATATTGAACGCGTTTATTACACCCACAACACAAAATATTGTAACGGGAATCGCGTATCCGCCAAGATTAATAGGACCTAAGGAGAAGAGATTTCCGAAGGTATGAAGGATATTCTTGTTAAAGAAGATCATCAGAATGGCCGCCAGCATCTGTGCCATTAACTTCCATCCATGGTTCAGTTCCCGATAGTCGTCCAGAAAACCGACAATCACAAGCATGATCATCCCCGCGTAAAATCCCCCCATATAAGTCAGGGGGATAAACAAAT
>DMNE01000510.1:2440-3477 GCA_003453735.1 Nitrospiraceae bacterium
CTTCCTCCTGGAAGGATAGTCAAGCAGTCCGAACCGAGAAGCCATAAGGGAAAGCTTCGGCAGGAGAACCATGGTAAGCAAGAGAGCCGCCACAAAGGCAAGAGAAAGGAAAAAGGGATTGACCAGTTCGCTTTCGGCTAAAGGCACAATAATTTACCTTTCATAACATTTTTTACGCTTTTCGATAACTCTGATAAATTGTTTATTCCTCAGAATCGCGAAAAGTAAACTGCATNNCAATAAATCCTTCCCGTCTAAAACATTACGATACCCAATCATATTGATTGAAACCTTGCCACCTTGTCAATCCCGTTGGCTTCATACCACTTCGTAGCACTTATGGTGTGCAATTTCCATGCCAATGACCTTTTTCCAGAAGATGGCTTTCACGTTGCCCCAAAAAAGCTGAAAAAGGGAAGAAAAAAAAGTCTCAGATAATCTTTTCATCCCTCCAACGATAATAGTGTGACGGATTTGGTCCCTTTTCTTATCGACATTTGTACCTAATGGAAACACTTGATATGTTCTCACACTTTTCTGAAGTCTGCAAAGTCAATTTTTTGACAAAATCTTAGTAACTTATCGGCAATGGATCACAAGAAGGTGGAAAAGTGCAGAGCACGAAATGGATTTTCAGAGGCTTAATTACACTTTTTGGAGAACGAATTAAGCCGAATATGGTGGATTGTTTAAGTAATGAGACCTGCACATTAATATCATATTTAGTGTTCGCGGAGAGTCAGTTTGATCTGGTGTTTCTCATTGATTCTTCCTTCAGCATGATTATGATATAATGTTCATATGGCACATGTGACGGTTTTTGAACGCGTTGAACTCAACCCCAAGGTGTGTAATGGGAAACCGGTCATAAAGGGGACTCGAATCCCTGTGACCGTGATCCTGGATCAAATTGCAGATGGGGAATCCTGGGAGTCCGATCTTGCAGGATATCCCGAACTGACAAAAGAAGATATCCACGCAGCGCTCCTGTACGCACGGGCGTCCCTTGACCATTCTGAGTTAGAGCATTGACGTCC
>DMNE01000154.1 GCA_003453735.1 Nitrospiraceae bacterium
CTCCTGCTATAGACTGGTAATCAAGGATTATGCGGCTTCTGCTCTTACCGGCAATAGCGCAGCTGAACACCCTGGGAGGTGGAATCACAGGGGATACCGGGCGGTATATGCGGCCGAAAATAGGGCGCTTGCCTCCGTTGAGCTTTACGTCAATCTCAGCGAAGAAGACGTGGTCAATTTGGAATTCTCGCTGTTTACGCTTCATATACCTCAGGAGGTAAGGATTGCAGATCTAAAACTCAAAGACCTGCCGAAAGACTGGAGAAGCATACCCCCATCGGATTCCACCAGGGACATAGGGACTACATGGTTGGTAAAAGGGGAGACAGCAGTGCTAACGGTTCCTTCGATTGTCATCCCTGAAGAGAAGAATTTTATCCTCAACCCCAATCATCCGGATTTTCAAAAAGTAAAGAAGATCGGCCCCCAGGCTTTCTCTTACGATTGTCGAATTATCAAGCTTTCCTGACAAATTGATCGGTTAGGCATAAAGGCGGGCAAAGGAACCTACACCTTCTGCCGACTGAAGCACAAGGATAACCTGATTCTCCTGGCCCTTTTTGACTTTGTATGTGCATCGGATATCTATCTTGAAAAGGATCCGTTAAAAGGAGGTCAGGTATGATTGAGAAGACAGTTATACATAGTGGCTCGCCCTTTCTTTCGCCGTTCAATTGACAGTTCAGTCAAGTGGAGAATTAATTATAGGCATCTGACCATTCAAGGCACAGCGAACTAAAAGATAGTTTGTTCGCGGCTGTACAGTTCTCACTGGAAGATATTTTATACGCACAACTTGACTCAGGAAATAGTATTATATGTTGAAGTTATGCGTTCGTTCTGGACGAAATGGCTTCTCTTATGGAAAAATAATCGCTGTTGAGGATTTTCAGTGAGCCAGAGTGTCGAAGAAAGGAGTGTAAGGGGATGAATGAAAGAGACAAAGAATTGATTCTAGCGTTGAGGAAAAAATTACCTCAGGCCCTGGCGGATCATTTAAAGGAGCTGATCATTTTCGGGTCAAGAGTAAGGGGTGATTCAACTGACGATTCAGATCTCGACGTTCTTGCGCTGGTGGACGAAAAAACTCCTGAGATCGAGCAAGGATTTGAGGATGTTGTTTATCAGGTTATGTGGGACCACGACTTCAGACCTATTATATCCCTTAAAGTGCTCGAGTTGTCAAAGTATCGTGATGCTGTCAAGAAGGGTTTCTCTTTTTACAAGCATATAGAAAAGGAAGGGGTTGTTGCATGACCGAGGAAGTCAGGAAACTTCTTGAGAAGGCTGAACACGCACTTGAAGTGGCTAATCGACTCATCAAAGATGGATATCCATCGGATGCTGCCAGCAAAATCTATTATTCGATGTTTTACGCTGCACAGGCACTATTAAAATCGGAAGGAATTGATGTCGTCAAGCACTCTGCTGTTGAATCTGCCCTCGGTTATAACTTCATCAAGACAGGCAGGATCGATCAAAAATATCATAGGATGCTGATAGATGCCAGAAAGATCAGGGAAATTGCCGACTATGATATTGAAGAAGAGATCGTGGAGCCTGTGGCCTCTCTTAAGATTGAAGAGGGAAAAGGTTTTTTGGTGGCGATAAAAGATGTTTTGGGTGTTTCTTAAGATGACTTGCGATAACTCTTAGTCTGTTCTCCCCCTTTCGTTTTATGTTCCGCTTTTGAGATTCCCGTCGAGAAGGTAGGGCTACCGCGTTACCCCATCTGTTAGAGCCCACAGGTCGTAATCTGACGGTGCTTTATATTGTCGTATAGGCTGAAAGCCTGCGCGATGCTAAAGTGCTCGCCGTGACCGAAATATCAGTTAACCGTGTCCATTGACAATGAATCGCGTAAAGTTGTTGCCAGCTTCTAACAATTCATAACACAATCCGCTTCTCCCTGCTGCCAAGAGTTACATAGGGAAGTCTCGGCACTTTCCCACAATCGTCACCGCCAGCCGACATATTTCAATCCCTTCCAGACTGAACAATTAATAGAAAGGAAACGACATGAAAGAACCGACACAAGGAGGTCATCGCCATGACGGTATTTTTCGATGAACAGAGATTCATATCGACAGATGCAACAGCGGAGCAGGCGAGGAAGCCGGCCCTTTCCAACGAGCTCTCTATCATTATGGGGTTCAAAGGGTATGAGAAACAGCCCGCCAGGTTTTTCCTCAGGGAGCCCTTCGGCTGCTGCGTAGAGCACATTTCGAACCTCCAGTGGAGCGGCGAGGAGCTGAAGATCAAGGTAAACAGGATGTCTTTCAAAAACGCAGTGAAGAACGCAGACGGGCAGGTCATCGTGGGGTTCAACAATGAAAAGAGCCCTTTATCGGTAAGCTCCGAGACGGGCGATTACGTCTGCTACCTCATGCCCTACAGCTCTGCCGAGAAGAGATGACATGAACACGAAGATCACACACAGCAGCACGGCGGCAGAAAAAAAGCAATTCCATGCGAAAGGAGCCACACCATGAAACAGAGGAGCGACTCTCGTTGATCTTTTTCAGGGGTCTGCTGGAGCGTTTCAAGCGGAAAGAGAAGACTNNTCTCCTGGAGCGCTTCAAGCGGAAGGGAAAAAGAACCGAGGCGAGGCGGCTGCCCAAGGTATTCGAGATAGAAGACGATTATCCCGTATACCCGGACCCCGATCTCCCTTTTCCTAACCTCAACCCTTGCAGAGCGCATTCAAAGACAACTATGACCCGACCATGAACACCGTGGTCGAATCGTGCACAGGCACGGGAAAGACGGCCCTGCACTATATTGCCGCAAGGCCGCATCTTGAAGAGGGCAAGAGGGTCATCATCACCGCCCCGACCCGGGAACTTGTGAAGAGCCTCTACCGTGATTCCGACAAGATATGGGGCGCTAAGATAGTGGGAATCAATACGGCAGCGATAAGGACGTCGCGGAGAAGTTCTTCATCGTGACAACGCCGGAGGGCTATATAAGCGCCGTGCGGTCCAAGAAGGAATGGTGTAACGGCTCTCTTCTGATAATTGACGAGGCGCACAACCTCATGAAAGCGTCACGAGGAGGGGAGCTCGACGTGGCCATAGCGATCTTCCTCAGCCTCAGCGGCACAGTCCTCCTCACATCAGGCACCTTCTCCCGCAAAAGAGATCTCGCACAGATGCTCAATGCGGACCTGTTCATCTCCAAATACAGACGGACCAAATTAATCGTGGAGAAAGTTCACGCTCCTGACGATTTCAATGTTGTGCCAGCTCCGAAAAAGCTTGCCAAAAACATTGTACCTACTCTCAGCGGCCATGTCTATAACAGGGAATCCCTCAGGCTGAACATCCTCAAGGAGATTCTCAGGAAACACCAAGGAACGAGTGTTATCGTGTTCGTTCCAACCAAGGCGATCGGCTTCTGCCTTGAGGAGTCCCTTGGCGCCCCTTTTCACTGTGCCGACATAGACGAAAAGGAGAAGGATAGGCTCGTAGCCGAGTTCAACAGGGGCAACATAAAAACCATCCTCGCGACCAACACTCCGATGAGGTAGGCTGTCGCCTCATCCTTGCCCCTGCCAGCCCTGCCGAACATCTGGTAGACGTCGATGGTATTTGTCCGAAGGTGTGAACACGCCTGCCGATATCGTTGTTGTCTTCGGGACAAGGAGAGGTTCTTACTACCTCGAAAAGACGGGGGCTATTCACTGACGAAGGAAGGCGCTCTCCTGGCGCGCTACTATATCTCTCCGAGAGCGTATATGAAGTATATCGGAGTTGCCCGGAAGCTGAAGGAGAGCGCGGAGCTTCAGGACATCGACAAGGGGTGTATACTCGCGTCCTGCCTCATCAACTTCATATCCAGCGAAGCACCGCCGAGACTGGAGAAAGACATTTTGATGAAGCTGATTCCCTTTGAACTCGACAAGGAGGTGTCAGCTCCGAAGTCCGCGGCGCTGAGGCATTGCATAGACAAGCCGTCCCCCGTTCGGGTTTCAGTTGAGGGATGTCGACCGTTGGCTCGGGATGCTCCATGATATCGAGAAGTACGGAGTCCGGGAGGAGGCCTATGGGAAGGCATGGCTTCATCTTGCCTGCATGAGGCTTAAGACCTCCGCAGCCAGAAACTCCAAGAGAAAAAAGCCGCTCCAGCTTTGCCTTCCTGAAATCTCCACGCTGAAAGATTCAGTCCCGAAAGATGTGTTGCCTTCGGAAGGGGCACTGGTTCCGGAACAAATGGCGGAAATAAGGGAGGAATAATGGCGCCGGGTGGGCGCGGGAAACGTGATTTCCGCGCCTGCTCAGTTCTCCTTTATCAAGCCTTCTGTTTGCCAATATGTGTTAGTCGGAAGCAAAACCGGTTTTCTGAAATTGTATCAGTTGAGATACAATAGATTGGCGAAGGAGGTGCTACTTGGCAAAAACAGCAATGATAAAGGCAAGAATAGATCCCGACTTAAAGGCTGACGCTGAAAAAGTGTTGAGCAAGCTGGGAATAAGTACGGCAGATGCAATAAGGATATTCCTGTCGCAGGTAAAACTGCGCAAGGGACTGCCCTTTGATGTGAAAATACTGAACAAGACTACCTTGAAGGCCATGAAGGACGCCGAAGAGAGTCAGAAACTTACAGAGTGCAAAGATGCTGAGGACATGTTTAGGAAACTGGGTATATAGGGATGTTTCAGCCCGGTTTACCGGACAATTCAACAGATCATCAAGAAGATCGATAAATCCGGCATAAGGATATGGAAAAGCTTAAGGATGTTATGAGAATGCTGATATACGGTGAGCCCCTTGAAAGCAGATACCATGACCATGCCCTCTTTGAAAGGCCATGGAAACTGTCATATAGAGTCCCATAGCCATACCGTAGACGTCAGCGTTTGCTACAGCGAGTAAGTGAGTCAGGTCTCCCTCATATAGCTGATGTGCGTATAGCGGGATGCATCTGAGAGCAAAAGATATTTTGGATTCAAGGAGATTTTGTCCATATGTCCATTATATTTGAACATGTAGGCTGCTTTATGCTATCATTGATATATATGCTATCACTGGAGGTGTGGTATGACTTCGCAAATATTGGTGAGGGTGGATAAGGAGCTTAAAGACAAATTTCAGAGGCTGAGCGGGACCGAGCAGAAATCGGTCAATGAAAAGGTGCGGGAGCTTATGGAGGAGTATGTAAGGGAGCACAGCATGGAATCGGCAATGAAAAACCTTTGGGATGAGGTCGGCCATTCCATGAAAAAGAAGGGATATAAGGAATCAGACATTGACAAGATGATAAGAAAAGTCCGATCGGCCAAATGAGGGCCGTCATCGATACGAATGTCTTTGTCTCTTCTTTTTTCGGTGAAAATCCGCGCACGGTCATAGATAAATGGTTTTCCGGCGACATGACCCTTTGCGCCTCGGGCCCGATACTAAAAGAGTATTTTGAGGTGATGGGCCGGTTTCAGTTTGAGGACGATAACCTTCTTTTACGGCTCATGGCTGCCGTCGAAAAGAACTCCAACCTGATCTTTGTCGAGAACCCGAAGGAGGAGCAGTGGATAAAAGGCGACCCGGCCGACAATAAGTTCATCGCCTGCGCAATCGCACTGAAAGCAATGTATATAATCTCGGGCGATTCCCACCTGAAAAAAGCGGCAAAGATCGGCACTATCAGAATTCTTTCCCCTTCGGAGTTCTTGAAAGTCATAGCCTGATTCCAAGACATCGAAAAGACTGATGCATGAGCCAGCCATAGTGATGACTGCCGAGATAATAGAATAAATAAGTCCTCACCCATATTGGGCTCGATCTAACCAATCTTTCCCGAAGGTCTAGTCCAGGAAATGAGTGCCCTTCCGCGAGAAATTGTCCGAAACGATGAAGGGTTATACTCTCAAGTGGGCGTTAGAAGGAAATCCTTGTCCCTAAAACGTAATCAATAAGTAATATAGACATGATATCAAGACAGGAGAGTTGGCAATGGGAAAAAGCAACCTTGGAGGTGAAGATAGCATGAGAATACGAGGATTTGAGGTGGTTTCCACCCACAAAGGGAAGGGGATCAACCTTCCACGAAGAAAGACAAAAAAATCGGCTGCATACGATCTGGAGGCGGCCGCAAACGTAACCGTTCCGCCGGGACCGGGAGGTAAAGCGGTTGTTCCGACAGGGATAAAGGCCTATATGCAGGACGACGAGGTCTTGAAGGTCCATGTCAGAAGCGGTGTTTCCTTCAAAAACACCGTGTCCCTCCTGAACGACGTAGGTGTCATCGACGCCGACTATTACAATAACCCCGATAACGAGGGACATATTCTTGTCGGGATCGTCAATCATACGCATGCGCCCGTGCACATAAAGAAGGGCGAAAGAGTGGCGCAGGCGATATTCGAAAAGTATCTTCTCGCAGACGGAGACGATGCTGAAGGAGAAAGAAACGGTGGCATCGGTTCAACAGGCAAGTAGTCTCTTAAATACTCAAAGAAAGGAGGACATCTTTCCATGTCAGCAGTGGCTGTAAGAGATCGGGATAAGTAGATGGATGACCTGGTTCAGTACATCTGGAGCCGCAAATACCGCTACGAAACAGACGACTCCCTCGAAGCTACAAAAGAACGAATAGCCCGTGCCGCGGCTCATGCGGAGCAGGATACCGAATTGTGGACGGGGAGGTTTCTCGAGTTGATGAATGTATTTCTGCCGGGAGGGCGTGTGATAAATTCGCTTGGCACCGATAGGAGGAAAACAACGTCCTTCAACTGTTTTGTATCGCAGGTGATCGACGACAGCATGGATGGGATCTTCGAGAGCCTCCACAAGGCAGCCCTCACGATGCAGGCAGGGGGAGGAGTGGGGTTCGATTTCAACACCCTCAGGCCGAAAGGCACGACTGTGAAGGGAGTGGGCTCGACGTCCTCGGGGCCAATCTCTTTTATGAAGGATATTCGATTCCATGTGTGCGTGCATCGCTGCGTCGGGTCATCGTAGGGGCGCGATGATGGCGGTCATGAGGGTGGATCACCCCGATATCGAGGAGTTCGTTATGGCAAAGAGAGGCGACGAGAACAGGGTGTTGCAGAACTTCAACCCTTCGGTACTGGTAACGGACAGCTTCGTCCAGGCGGTCAGAAATAACAGGGAATGGAGTCTCGTCTTCAACGGCTGGGTTTATAAGAGCGTTGCGGCGAAGGACCTCTGGAACATGATACTCCAAAACGCATACAACTAAGCAGAGCCAGGCGTACTGTTCATCGACAGAGTGAACAAGCTCAACAATCTCTGGTATGCGGAGACCATAACGAGCACGAACCCCTGCGGCGAGCAGCCCCTGCCTCCGAACGGGGCGTGCAATCTCGGATCCCTCAACCTCACCAAATTCGTCGAGAATCCCTTTACGCCCGAAGCGCACTTTGATGAGGAGCGCTTCGCCGAGGCCGTAGCCCTGGCCGTCCGGTATCTCGATGACGTGATAGAGGTTGCGCACATGCCCCTGAAGGAGCAGATTGAGGAAGTGCAGGGCAAGAGGCGGGTAGGACTCGGCATTACCGGTCTGGGCGACGCTCTGTGGATGCTCGGCAGGCAGTATGGCACTGCAGAGTCCGTCGAGTTCTGTAGAGACCTGGGGCGCCTTATGAGGGATACCGCATACCGGGCTTCCGTCGAGCTGGCCGCTGAGAAGGGAGCGTTCCCTCTTCTCGATAAGGACAAATACCTCTCCGGGGCTTTCGTGAGCAAACTGCCGTCTGACATTAAGGATGGGATAAGGGAACATGGCATCCGGAACAGCCATCTCCTGACGATAGCCCCCACAGGCACAACCAGTCTCCTCTGGGGAAACATCTCCTCAGGGGTCGAGCCG
>DMNE01000365.1:0-2141 GCA_003453735.1 Nitrospiraceae bacterium
CGCTTGCGCTCGGTGATGTCAAGGGTTATTCCCAGCAAAGCAATTATCTCTTTCTTATCATTATAGAGCGGGACAGCGCGAGTATCTAACAAACGACGTTCACCCTTAAGGCCGATTATCTCAAACTCAAGTGTTCGNNCTATTTTTGCCTTTAACCTGATCAGGGAAATCAGCACCAATCATCTCAAGACCCGCGCGGTTCATTCTCATCACCATACCGTCTGCTGCAAGGAGCTTAACACATACCGGTGCATTCTCTATAATTGTCTCCAGGACTCTTTCGCTTTCTCTCAATGCCTCCTCAGCGCGCTTGCGTTCGGTGATGTCATATAATGTGGCGCGGCTCATCACAAAATTGCCTGTCTCGTCTTTCAATGCGGTCGCGCTCAAAAGCACATTCATAACGCTGCCGTTCTCGCGGATCATGTCAATTTCCATATCCTTCAGCCATCCTCTCTCCTTCAAAAAGGGGAAATTCTCCTGAAAGACCTTTTGGCTTTCTTCCGTGATAATGTCTGAAAACTTCTTCTTGCCGATGATCTCCTCACGCGAGTACCCCAACCAGGAAAGTTCGGTATCGTTTATGTGAATGAAAATACCATCCTTGTTTAGAGATTGGTATCCACAAGGCGCATTGTTATACAGGTCGTTTATCTCAGAGGCAGATTTCTTCAGTTCTTCCTCGGCCAGCTTGCGCCCGGTGATGTCGCGTATGTTACATTGAAGCATTTGCGCTCTGTTAATGAAATATATATCTGTATCAATATAATGTCCCCCTTTGGCTTCTACCAGCACATCCTCATAAAAGATAAATCCCGCCTCGTTCAGTTTCTGCATGATCGTTTGAAAATCCGTTGCATCTTTTATGATATCTTTGATATTTTTTCCCGATAACTCCTCGCTCGAATAGCCCAACAGCTCCTCGGCAGCCGGATTGACGTCGATTATATTTCCGGTCCTTTTATCGAGAAGTAATATTCCATCCTTTGAGGTTTCAAAAAGTCGCCGGTAACGTTCTTCTGATTCCCTCAATTCGTTTTCTATTCGTTTGCGGTCGATGATTTCACTATTAAGAGCCTCTACAGCTTTTGTAAGCTCACCGGTCCTCTCCTTCACTAACTCTTCGAGATGAGTGCGGTATTTTTCCAATTCGTGTTCGGCAGCTTTTCGTTCCGCAATTTCCCGATAAAGTTTATCTGTCTGCTCAACCGTAGTCTTTTCATATCCCTCCAGCAACTGTTCCAAAGCGCCTATTTTAGACCTGAGAAGTTGTATATCCATTTCCGCCGGGACGCCGTCCATGCTATCTGACCCCTCGCATATTAATTAATTCATCTCAAATCAAGCGAACACAGCCTTTTCAAAAGGCAATATCGCTATTTTCACGTTAAGAGAAATGGGCTTGAAGAGATCAGCCACTTCCTTAGAAACTGGAACTTTGAAGAACATGGGCACTGCAAACATATCTCCTGAGGGCAGCAGCCCGCCGAACCCCAATATTGATCTGATCCCGTAGGGGATGATGAATCCTTTCTGGGCAGAGATGTAGGGATTCCCGAGCGCTTCCGGCACATAATAGACGTTGTAAGCACGCTGCTCCAGATCCAGCAGAAATTTCGGGTCGGGTTTGACAAGCATATCAACTTGCATTCCAAACTGTTCTATAAGAGGCAAAAACATCGGAATCTGGTTTATTGCTTCCTTACTGGGCAGAGGAACTGCCTTGTGTCCTTTAGAGGTCCTCCTCGATTGCCATCCCTGTTCGTCTCCAGTTGTTGCCAGAAGAACCATGCATTTCATATCTGGGTAAGCAGCCTTATTGCCCAGCATGTTCCGAGCAAACTCCTGTAATTCGGCGTCAAGTCCATCGTAGGAATGGGTTTTGAACAGTCTGACCAGAACGCATGCACGCATTCCGGTCTGTCCATCGATCAGACTATCATAAAGGTATCCGGCGATTCTGTTGGCTACTTCCTCCATGCTGTTGGCTCCCTCGCCTATCATGCGTAGGGCTTTTCCGCATTCGGTCATCTCCCGCATAGTGAAATGATTGATATCATAGCGGGCTGTATTTTCAGTTTGGGCGTTCATCTCTTTTTCACATTTTCACTTAGAATAAGTAAAGGCCCGGTCGCACGTTG
>DMNE01000365.1:2146-3255 GCA_003453735.1 Nitrospiraceae bacterium
TGCGGGGTATCTTATGAATGAAAAAATAAGCTGTCGGAAAGCGCAAAATCTAATACTCTTCAAGGTGGTACCACTCTGCGTTTTCAAGCCATTCCTCAGGACGGGAAACAAATTCAATCACACTCTCCAGCACCCGAGCATGCCGCTGTTCTTCTTCCGATATCATGAGAAACATCTGTCTATCCGCGTCTTTCTCCGCCTCCGCTGCTTTCCTGCGATAAAACTCATAGTGTTCCCTTTCAGCCTCTAGCGCTTTCTTATAAAGAGCCACCTGGGAGATCTCTATGCCGGAGGTGTCCTCCCTTTGTCTCATTGCCAGGAAGACCTCCGTTACGGCAGAAATGAGCCGGCTGCTATCCGGCCCTGTATCATCGCCCTTCGCTAAAGACTTGTAATACTCATAATGCCTTGCCTCCTCTTCAGCAAGAAGCAGCATAACACTCTTAAGGCCTGGGTTTGTTGCCTTATCGGCTAGAGTGCGATAGTGCCTCTCGGCATCTCCCTCCATCTCGATAACAAGACGGATATCCATCACTTCATATACTCGTTAGAAAGGGATATGAAAATCGTCCCCTAATTACTTCTATACATCCATATTATCATACGATCTGCCGCCCGCAAAGTCTTTTCATCCCCCATCCTTTTTTTACCACTTCGTCTTTTTATCACATATTCGGCCGGAAACCGCCATAAGGCTATCACCTGCAAACCAGCATGCCCGTCATCCAAGGATCGTATTTGCAACTTCCTAGCCGCGACTTGTTAGATTTTGAAAACTACGCGGGCCTTTATACGGCCTTTCGCAACCTCTTCGAAAGCATCTATACGTTTTTTAGAATTGTGCGGCAATTTGAAAACCAGTGGTGCCGATATTGCATCAGATTTCCGTTTTGCGGAAGTGAGTTGGCATCTTCAATTTTCGGGTCTGCGGCGTTACTAAATTTTAATGGCGTTCTATAGCCTCTACCTGAACAAACAGAGTGTTTAGCCGGTTATACTCAACAGGTTTAAAAGTTGTGTCACGGTGTCAATTTCGGAAGGAAGTGAACTGTAACCTCTCATTCTGGGGTTCTATGCACAAATCTCCGAAAAGTTTCATAGGCTACTCG
>DMNE01000040.1:0-2730 GCA_003453735.1 Nitrospiraceae bacterium
GACGAGATTGGGGACATATCCTCCCCATTACAGGCAAAGCTGCTGAGGGTGCTGCAGGAAAGGGAACTAAAACCGCTTGGAGATACCGTCACCCACAGAGTTGATGTACGCGTCATAGCTGCCACAAACCGGGATCTCGAAGCCAACATAGCAGCAGGGCTTTTCAGGTCAGACCTCTATTACCGGCTCAATGTTGTCTCTGTTCGTACTCCTCCGCTCCGGGAGATACCCGAGGATATCCCTCTTATTGCCTTCCACTTTCTTTCCTTATTTTGCGCGGAGCTTGGATTAGATCCGAAGAGGCTTACGGAGGATGCGATACAGCTTCTTGTTTCCAGGCAATGGAAAGGCAACGCACGTGAACTCCAGAATGAAATAAAACGGGCAGTGATTTTTTCGAAGAACGATTTTCTCGCGGCGGAGGATTTCAGAAACTGTGAGCCGCTAATCACCTGTCATGAAGACAACACTGAATTATACGAACTCGATTACAGAGAGGCACGGAAGAAGATCCTTTTGACGTTCAATGTAGAGTATATATCGAACCTGCTCCGCCGTACTGAAGGGAATGTTTCCCTAGCAGCCCAAACCGCCGGCTTAGAGAGACAATCCCTTCAGCACATAATGAGGAAGTATGGCATCACTTCCGGCGAGTTCCGGAAGGATGCAGAAAAAAAATAGCATCTGCCTGATATCAGGAAGATAACCGCCTATTTGCAGTATGAAGACATCTGTTGCATATCCAAACTTCAGCCGTACTTTCTTATTAACTGGGGTAAATCCGCACAAAAGAATATGCAGCATACGCCCGCGAAGAGGAAAGGATTCGATCACTGTATTTTGACTCGTGTTTGCAAATTCTGATGCACAGCAGGATCTTCCCGCACGGCGGCTGCAATCCCACGGCACACTTCGACATTGAGACCCGTCCAACACCCTTGGCCGTCAGTATTGGCCAGGCCCGGGCGCCTGGCGCTGCCACAGCTGACAAAGCCGCGCGCCTTCACGCGTTCCCCTACAGAACCCGCACCGGACGGAGTGATCGAGCAACAGACGAAGAATATAACAAGCAAAACTGACAGTAAGCGCATATATAAGCTCCCATTCAAATATAGAAAAATCAGCAGGACCATGCGCAACCAATGGAGCAGATGGAGCCTGCGCAGAAGGCCCCATCTGTTATTCTACCCCTTTAATTAGCCGCAGGATACGTGCTCGGCAACGGGTTGAAGCCCGATGGAATGTCATTGATGATTCCCTGCCGCACATCCTCAGGTACAACGCCTATCGCATTGCAGCCATTCCCATTATAGTGCGGCAGCGTTTTCACAACTTTATCCGGGATTATAGCGAAAGAGGCCGGCAATGCGGGCAAAACGCCGGTCAGGCGCATTGGATCGAAGCCCGACAACAGGCTCCCAGTGACAGGAGAGTTAATGTCACGGGGCCCTAGATATTTCTGCTCGAATCCTGATGGGCCGAACTTGTTGAACGCCTGGGTGTTGCCATCCTTGAGCGCTTCAGCCTCATCGGGAAGGCTTGCCAGCGCGGGCAGACCAAAGATGTCGTTAATCGTCTCGATTATCGCATTGTGATCGCCCTCGACATGCGAAACAGCGTGAGTGCGTGCGTAAGGCGAGATCAGGAGCAACGGAACGCGTATACCCCGGGCCAGCGGCAAGCCATCCGGGCCGTAAGAGAGAATACGTGGCGGAACGTGGTCGT
This sequence comes from Nitrospiraceae bacterium, assembly GCA_003453735.1. Taxonomy (GTDB): domain Bacteria; phylum Nitrospirota; class Thermodesulfovibrionia; order Thermodesulfovibrionales; family UBA9159; genus UBA9159. The sequence goes on from DMNE01000040.1 coordinate 1,726, forward strand.
AGAAGCCGTCTGACTCGTCATACGTGACAATGATTGCGCTCTTGTTCCAGAGTTCCGGATCTGCTGCTATTGCGTTGATCACACGAGCAGCCATCGCCTCGCTGATTTGTCTGTCAGTGTAGGCAGGGTGGTCATCGTCACCGGCCTTTGCAGCGTTAATCGCCCTGATTTCCTCTAGTGGAGTAAGAGGGTTTGTGATCGGCGGCAGCAGCCCCATCTGGTTGATGTAGCCTCCGCGGATGTAGAACACCCCGCCCTGAGGCAAGGTATCATTGGCCATATCAGTGAAGAAGTCGGTCATGCCGCGGAAGTTCGGCCGAAGGGGCGGAGTATTAGCCAAATACCCAAAATACTGTGGTCCCTGATGGTGGCTGACATAGGAAGTGTGAGAAGCTACCATGTCGACATCACTTGACTCGAGGTCATACCCTTCCTGGTACCAGCGCCAGTTGACAGGATCGAGACCCAGATTCTGAATAAAAGGCATATCTTTCCCAATGTCCGGCAGGTCAAAGGACGGATTGAGGTTTTGCGACATAACTGACGTGATGTTGTAGCCCTGGAAGGTAAGCGGCAGGGTTGCGAATGTCATGTTCGAAGCTATGTTCGTATCTGCGTACCCATCTTTCAGGTTTGCAGGCTGCTTTTCGACTGTCGTACTGTCGAATTGGGACCCGTAGAACGGTTGCGGGTCATTAACGAGGGGAGGCCCCTGAGTAGTGCCCGAGCGGCCGTTCATGTTGGTATAGGTCTGACCCTTTGGGCCGTGCTTGACCCACTGCGTCTCNNCATGGCGATCGCGTTGGGGGTCGACGGAGTGTCCTCTGTAGCAAAAATATTATCGAAAATCGTGAAATGGCTGGCCCATTGCCAGAAGAATGGAATAGTTTTGCAGTCAATGTGTGACATCACAAGGCGCGCGTACTGCGTGCCCTTAGCATTGTTCGCCGTCCCGCCGTTCTTGGCAAAACGAGTATACTCATCATAGGCGAACTGATCCATCTG
>DMNE01000040.1:2878-14580 GCA_003453735.1 Nitrospiraceae bacterium
AAGATAACGAAGACGTACTTAATCTTTTTTCGCAGCAATTTTACCAGATCAGCCCGGTCCATATGATGCTCTTTTGCCGGATCGTTAAAGTATCGCCGGATATCCGGGCCGGCATCGCTCATAGGCTGTGCTGTGACTACAGGGCGGGTCTGCGGCCCGGCGCATGCGGCCAGCATGACAAGGGCCAACAGCAGCGAGGCTGCNNTGCCGCCACTATGGACAAATAAACCTTTGCAAGTCCTCTCATGGTGCATCTCCTTTCAGGACAAGTAGACCGGACCGGCTTCCTTAGCAGGCTCGATCGACAGAAACAATATCACCTATTTGAGCGTTAATATGTTGTCGTCGTTCAATTCAATGAGCGTTCCGAATCTTTTCCCTTCATGATTCAAGATATCCCCTAACCACAGTGCATCTATCCTCGAGGCACGATGCACGCTAAAGTGTTTGATTTGAGTCGGGGTCATCTGCAGAGAGACCAATCTCCCGGTCAACAGATCCACAGTTACGAAATACATGAGGCCTAGATCTGCCCTAAATTCTTCAAAGCCTCCAATCCCTTCGTAGTCATTGATAAAGTCGCCGCAGCCATAGAGGATAAGCTTACCCTTATATACTTCGATTCCCTTCACATGGTGAGAAGAGTGACCATGGATTATGTCGACCCCCGCCTCATCGATAAGGTTGCGCGCAAACTCTCTTTGGTCCCACGGAATTTCATATCCCCAGTTTCCACCCCAGTGAATAGAAGCGATTACAAGGTCTCCCGGCTGTTTCACCCCTTCAATTTTGCTCTTGATAGAGAGAACCGTTTGAGTCGAGAAATCTCTCAGCAGATGTATGCCAGGTCTGTTTGCCATAGCAACCCAAGATAACGGTATCCCGCTTTTTTCCGAACCAACAGAGAACATAAGCACCCTTGCATTGTCCGGAACCTCCACTACGGCGGGAGCTTCCGCCTCCTGAAGGTCCCTCCCCGCCCCTGAGCTCTTCACCCCAGCTTTTTTCAGGGTCTCCAGGGTTTCGATAAGACCAGAATGTCCCCAGTCAAGTGTATGGTTGTTTGCGAGACAACAAGCATCTATCCGGGCAGCAGTTATGCAAGGTATATTGTCCGGATGCATTCTATAATTAATGCCCTTGTCTTCATAATCTTCGCTCTTTGTCACGGCTGTCTCAAGATTAATGATCCTCACATCGGGTGCCATCCGCTGCAGTTCATCGAGCGCGTCTCCCCAGATGTAAGAGAACTCGACAGGTTTCGAGATCGGACCGTTGACTTGTTCGGCGAGTCTCACATATCCCACGGCGCTTTTCATGTAGGATTCGTAAATATTAGGGGCGCTCGGATGAGGTAGTACCTGATCGATGCCCCTCCCCGTCATAACATCCCCGCACAAAAAAATACTTATATAATTTGGCGATTTCGTCTTCATTTCCAATCTACATCGTATCATGAGATGGGGCAGGCCGCCAGCGGCTTTTTTGGGAAGGCAGGCTAAGGTCGCCACAAAAAAAGAAACAAGCTGCATCTAAATAGCAGTTGAATAAGCATTTAAACGTTACGACATTTTTTCCACAATGACGATAGAGAGACCACAGGAGATTGCTGAATCCATTCAGCAGCGCTACCACAAAGCGCTCGGATATCTGCACCTGCATGCCATAGGTATGCTTGTGTTCGATGGTGGTTACGTCCGCCAACTCCAGGGTTCCGTCGATCCAGAACACGATAGCGCAACCTCGCCGATACCAGCGCATCAAGCGCAATAGTCCTGCTTCAGCTTTATGGTCTTAGGCTATCCCTCGGCCCATACCGTAGCAGCCTTCAGAGGTCCGTTGAGCAGAGGGATATCGAAGAGGTTCTCATAGACCCGATCCTCCTTTGCGCTCAGGAGGTCAAAAAGGCAGAGTGCCCATGCCTGCTTCTCGCAGAACCCCGGCTACGAACTTGTTACTCGGGCCCAGTCGGCTGCTGCCACTGCCATGAGCAAAAAATACTGCCAACCCCAGAGCTTCTTCCGGGGCTGTAGAAATGCCATCAAGCTTCACGGAATCGGCAGGAATCTTTATCTGTTTTCTTCAGACATTATTATCCCTTTCCTTCAAGGCCCATGATTCTTCGAGAATCTTTGCTACCTCCTCATCACTGACCTGAGTAAAATCCTCATAGTAGTTGCCTACAGCCATGAAATCCGATGGTGCATAGAGGCAGACGAACTCATCGGAAATCGCTCTAAGCTCATCGGCAGTCTCGGGAGGGGAAACAGGAATCGCTACGACCAGCCTCTCTACGTTGTCCTCTTTTATAGTGGCGATTGCAGCCTTCATTGTGGCCCCGGTTGCTACGCCATCATCCACAAGGATAACCGTCTTGCTATCAAGCTTTTCGAGCCGCTTGCCACCCCTGTAAAGACTTCTCCTGCGCGCTATTTCCTCTTTCTGCGAGGATATCTCTTCTTCGATGTATTTCTTTGATATATTCCCACGGACGAGTACGCGCTGATTCAGGACAACTGCGCCCGTCTCGGAGACTGCGCCTATAGCGAGCTCCTCCTGTCCTGGAAAGCCCATTTTTCTTACGATAAGGACATCGAGAGGCGCGCCAATGGCACGGGCAATTTCGAGTGCTGTGACTGCCCCGCCCCGCGGCAGTGCCAGCACAAGTACCCCCTTGCGGGCCTCGTAGTGTCTTAGCTTCTCTGCAAGTTGGACTCCCGCATCCCTTCTGTTTTTGAACATGGCACCCCTTCACTCCAATAGAAACAACATTTTTTTAGTATTATTTTATCATCTTTCTCAGTATGGTGCGTCAATATCAGGTGACAAGGTTGTTCGCATCCATCAGATCTTAATGTCATGGATTGCCAATTAAGACGAAGAAGTTTGTATGGATAAGGACATTCTTTGACGCTTTCCCCACGCCCCTAATCCTTCTTCACTCATACCCGGCCCTGTCTGGAGATGATTAAAGAAAAGGCTAAAAAGCAGAAAGTGCGAAAATGAAGGAACTTATCAAGGGAAAAAAGAGAACTCGCAGGAAATTTCCCCACATTTTTTAAAGACGTCGGGAAAGTTTAATTAACAGGGCGCCCGACTCCGCGCACAGGGCATGCATTCCCGCACTTGGGCGGAGGTCTCCGCTCTCGCGCAGACTCCCTACGACCCGAAAACGCACGGTTCCCGCTAGCAAGCCACGGAACAATTCCTCGCGTAAAGATCGTCCCGAAAGCAGGCTCGTTGACTACCTTCCAACAAAAATCGAATGGTCCATGCGAAAAACCTTCATAGCCCATTACTGCGCCCTGTGCTATCGTCTAGTGTCCCTCCGCAAATATTCTCAATTCGCCGTTTAGCGAAAAATGTTTCAGCTTCTTAATGGCATTAACCTCAATCTGTCTGATCCGCTCCCTCGTAACACCAAACTCTTGGCCGAGTTTTTCGAGTGTATCTTGAGAGTCCTCACCGATGCCGAACCTCCTCCTGATAATCCTTTCTTCCTTTGAGTCGAGAGAGCTGAGGACATTGTCAATCTGTCGTTTCAGCCCATCGCTAATGAGAGCCTCGATGGGCAATGGGCTACCTTTGTCTTCGATGAAGTTACTCAGCTGGTTGCCCTCCTCTGCGCCGATCAGATTATCAAGGGATATCGGCTCTCGCGACATCTTCAGGATCCTCCCCACTTTTTCTGCCGACAGTTTTATTCTCTCCGAGATATCCTCAGGAGATGGCTCATGTCCCAACTCCTGAACGAGCTCCCTTGCAGCCTTCACGACCTTGCATAGCACCTCACCCATATGCACCGGGATACGAATCATCCTTGAATGATCGGCAAGCGCTCGTGTAATACCCTGCCTGATCCACCATGTGGCATAGGTGCTGAACTTAAATCCCCTCTTGTATTCGAATTTATCGACTGCCCTTATTAATCCGATGTTCCCTTCCTGGATAAGGTCGGAAAAGCTTAATCCCTTTCCAATGTACTTCTTCGCGATGCTTACCACGAGTCTGAGATTGGCCTGTATCATAGCATTTTTCGCTTCGCCAATCTCGTTCCTGATATCGGAAATGATAAGTGATACACTTTTCATCTCTTCATAGGTGGCTCCGAAAGAGGTTTCGTACCGCTCTATCTCGTTGTGATATTCTTCATATCGCTTAATCAGGGCGTCATGAGCGTTGTTAAAGGTTTTCGAGCCCTGAGAGGGTCGGGAGCTGTCTCTTCCTCCGGTAAGTGATGCAGATCTCCTCCCCCAATCCTGTCTCCCACTCGTCTCATAGCCGAGTGCCCTGAGCCTCTTGCCCAGGGCGACCATCTGCTTCTGGACCTCTTGTATTCGTATTGTCGTCTTGTCCAATTCTTCACAGAGCGTATAGATCAACTCCTCTCTTAGATTTAAGGAGCGTACCTTCTCAAATATTTTTTCAAGGTTCTCTTCAAGGCGCTTCACGGATTGCCTCTTTCCGTCGGCTTCTTCTCTTCTGGATGCAGCGGACTTATGGCCCTTGCCATTTGACTTTTTTGGGGAGGCTGCTTTTCGTTCCCTGCCCGCAAAGGGTGTGCCTTCGAGACAGCGCTTTCTCCTCTCGTACATACTCTTTATCTCTCTGACAACAGCGAGGAAGTTCTTCTTCACGTCTTGATCGGGCTTTTCTTCGTCACTGTCAATTTGGACAATCTCACGGAGTGAAATCCCTCCGTTGTCGATCCGCTGACCGAGACTGATCAACTCTTTCAGTGCAAATGGCAAAGAGAAGATCTCCCTCATGGCCTTTTCCCTGCCTCTTTCGATCCGCTTCGCTATCTCAATTTCGTCCTCCTTTTTCAAGAGGGCAATGCCGCCCATCTCCTTGAGATACATCTGCAGTGGTTCGTACTTGTCTTCGTCAGGAGAGAATCGTTCCGCCTCTTCCAAGAGCTCTTCGTCCCCATCCTTCGGCTCCTCCCAAAAAGTGGTCTGAGTTTCAGAGGATCCCTCAATGACAAAGTCTCTCTGGTTTGTCGCGCAATCCCGTTCAATGTAGTCGAAGTAGTCAATCATCTTGCACCCCCTAAGTGAACTGAAGAGTTTAGAAAATAGCAGCTTTTCCCCCAAGCCATTTTATTTTACTCCAACAAATTTGATAAGACTATCGGCTTCAGTCTGATTTTCCTTGTAAGACTCTCTTGCATATTATGTAGGCATTCATCTTACACAGCCAAAAATTTCGACAAAATAACTGCAGCTTACAGGGGACCTAGGCAATTAGATAATATTTATTGACCAAATTGAAATAACTGCATCCTGAGTCAGCTATGAAATTATAAGCTCATGCGGCTCGGGGAAGGTCTACCGGATCGGCAATAGATAGATCGCTGTCCTTTCAGGGGGCCAGAGGAGGTACAACAGCGACCTCAGCGCCTCCCACAGTATCGGCGCACGATACTGGATAAGAGAGCATTCAAGAGGCCTCTGCAGAAAGGCAGCGGTTGTGCAGGCAGAGAAAAACTCTCCCTGTGCAGCGAGACATCAGCGGACGTTGGCTTCGCTCATTGATCTGGTGGGCTCTGTCCTCCACAGAAACGTTCCTGTGCCTGTGCCATCCAAGCCAGTGTCGTTTCATAAAGGAACCCACCGCTGTAACTGGAACAGCAGTTCATGGTCGGGGGATGTCATGAGACGGTTCCATGCTAAGGGCCTCATCGAGACGCTTGTCCCTGTCATAGATGTCATTCCTGAACTGAAGAGTGCCCCCTTCATCGACCCAGGCCGTGAGATAAAGGAAATGGACATTTAAAGGACGCGGAATCGCGACTTTTTGCTCAGTCCCAGCCTCTATCGCAGACAATAATTTTTCCCGCGTCCATCGCGGGTCATCCCGTAACACATACTCCGCGAGTTCTAAGGGTTTTTCAATGCGGGTGCAACCGTGACTGAACGCACGTACATTCTCCGAAAACAACTGCTTGGCTGGAGTATCATGAAGGTAGACATCGAATTTATTGGGAAACATAAACTTGAGTCGTCCAAGGGCATTCAGATGGCCAGGTTCCTGGCGAAACCTATATGGCAAAGTTTTTGCAGTGATCTTCGACCAGTCAATTGCATCCGGATCTATTGCCTCTTCGCGAGAGCCCCAGCCCGTCAAGACCTTAATATTCTGTTTGGCTAGATATTGAGGATTTTTCTTGATCGTCTTTATTATCTCTTTCCGTGCGATACTGTCCGGAACATTCCACGAAGGATTAATAATGAGTTGCGTCATCTCTGCCGTGAAGACAGGAGTGTCCCAAAAACGCTTACCTACCACTACTTTCATCGAGAGAACTGACTTCCCGTTTTCGATAACATCCAGCTGAAAATTAGCAATGTTGACAACGATAGAGCGCTGCTCCACATTGCCAAGTATCCAGCGCAGCCTTTCCATATTCAATTCAATTTGCCGTATCCGTTCCTTCAACGGTACGTTGAGGGCAGTGAGAGTGGCAGAGCCAACGATACCATCTGCTTGAAGCCCGTGCCTTTTCTGAAAAATGAGTACCGACTGTTTCACTCTCGCATCAAAAAGGTTCCCTCCCTTTGCCTCGTCCGCCTCCAGATCACCTGAGGCGGCAAGCCGTTTCCTCAGTTCTACAACCCTGTCGGAGATGCCGCCTTGTTTCAAACGAGGGCCGCTCGAAACCTGTGGCCACTCACCTCTTGATGACCGTTCCCTGTATAGCGCAAGGAACTGTTTGAGTCTGTCGTAGGAGGCTTGTGCGGGGCGGAGCCTCGCCAAGGCCTCTCTTATCTGTTTTTTCTTGAGAGCCTGCTCAAGGACAGAGGAAACATCCACAGTCCCTCGTTTGGCAAACCATTCCGCTTGAATAGTAACAGGATTCACACACCCGCCTGACAGATGACAGCCGAGGGTGACAAATGCATCAGTGAGGAGGATATCGAGATCGGCCAAACGTATTGGGTCAGGATATGACTCTTTCTCTACCTCATCGACCAGAGATTTTATTGGGCCAAGGTGATAGTGATCGGGCGTCAGGCCATCGCCATAGGCTTCCTCCACCGCCTTTATGAGCGTTTCTGCTTGCATTAGGTGGCCTTCCCGGCTCCATGCAGGCTCGTAGTTTCTTCCCCTATAGAAGCTTTCGGCAAGAACCGATGAGTAGATCCGCTCTCCCTTAATAGCTGTTTTTGCGGTTCCCCATTCGGTTATCCTCTCTTTTATGAGAAGGTCCACCCCCGAATCGGATATCTGAATAGATGAATTTTTTTCTAAAGAAGCACCCTGGTTGCATAAAAAAACAATTAAGAAAAAGAGCGCAATAATTCCCTTTTGTATTAAGTTTACCCGTGTCATCATATTTTATTCTACCAGATGACAGCTTTTACTAAAATATACCGTTGGAGAGCGGCAACACTTCCCCTTCGATGTTAGCTGGCATTGTAATTCAGCAGCGTTCTGCTTCGCCAGAGGAAGTGCTCCGATTGGCCCGTCGACTGAACGGCCGGGTATCTGGATCTTGGCTATGACCTCTCTTCCTCATACAAACATCATAGCGCGCCTGAAAAAGCACGCAAAGAGATTTTTACCAGCCACCTGCCCCTTCCTCATCTTTGCCCGCNNTATCCTCGACAGAGTTTTCGCTATCCAGCACATCGATTCCTCCTTATCCTCAAATCCTCAAAAAAAATGAGACTGGCATTTGGTGTCGATGCCGGCGACCAGCCTGTGCCTCGATTCTCTGCCAATTCTCGGCAATCCTCTCTGTCTCCTCCCCAGTTTCACCGCATCTTTTATCGCACCTTTAGGCCCTACTATAATTATGTGATCAGCATGTTATAATCAACAAAAATCTATGCCTTAATTTATTGTAGTCTTAATAGAAAAGAAAGTTCTAAGGATCCGATCTTATCTAGGATAGATATAGAGACTGGCTCATCGATAGGATTAGCGGGCATGAGTTTGCAGTTTTCTCGGCAAGAGATCCGCAAGAGCTATGAGACCGACGGCGAGATAATGTTCGTTTAAAAAACGCGGTGTGAACTATTTTTATGGAACGATATATTTGTATTCATGGGCATTTCTACCAGCCACCGCGGGAAAACCCTTGGCTTGAGGCAATAGAGATACAGGACTCTGCCTTTCCCTACCACGACTGGAATGAGAGAGTAACGTCCGAGTGTTATGCTCCCAATTCCGCTTCACGTATCCTCGATGGCGAAAGACGCATAATGGACATTGTGAATAACTATGCCAGAATAAGTTTTAATTTCGGACCTACAGTCCTTTCCTGGTTGGAGACATACTCTCCTGAAATATACAAGGCCATTCTGGACGCAGACCGGCTGAGCGCAAAATTGCACTCTGGTCATGGCAATGCAATTGCTCAGGTCTACAATCATATGATCATGCCGCTTGCTAATGCCCGCGATAAACGCACACAGGTAATATGGGGGATAAAGGATTTTCAACATAGGTTCAAGCGTTTCCCTGAGGGCATGTGGATTTCTGAAACAGCGGTTGACATGGAAACGCTGAACATTCTTGCAGAACAGGGTATAAAGTTTACGATTCTCGCTCCCCATCAGGCCCTGAGGATAAGGGGGACGGGCACTGGAAAGTGGAAAAGTGTCAGTGGCGGCAGCATCGACCCCACCAGGGCATATCTCTTGAAACTTCCATCAGGACACAAATTAAATATCTTTTTTTACGACGGGCCCATATCTCATGCGGTGGCTTTCGAAAAGATACTCGAACGGGGTGAGGACTTCGCCCATCGCCTCTTGACCGGTTTTTCCGATCACAGGCAGTGGCCACAGATTCTCACCATCGCTACCGACGGGGAAACGTATGGTCATCATCACAGATTTGGGGATATGGCTCTCTCATATGCCCTCAATTACATAGAATCCAATAGATTTGCACTGCTTACGAACTATGGAGAATATCTTGATAAATTTCCCCCAACACATGAGGTCCAAATAATTGAGAATAGTTCCTGGAGTTGCAGCCATGGGGTCGAACGATGGAGGAGTGACTGTGGATGTAATTCCGGTGGTCACCCTGAATGGAATCAGGAGTGGAGAAAACACTTGCGCGTTTCCCTTGATTGGCTCAGGGATCAGCTGGCATTCAGATATGAAAACAGCGCAAAAAAATTCTTTAAAAAACCCTGGAAAGCCAGAGATGAATATATAGAGATCATCTTATTAAGCCGATCTCTGGAAAACGTTGAAAGGTTTATACAGAATCATTCAGGAAGGAAATTAAGCAAAGATGAAATAATATTTATCCTCAAGCTCCTTGAAAGCCAGAGGCATGCGATGTTGATGTACACGAGCTGTGGATGGTTTTTTGATGAGCTTTCAGGGCTCGAGACGGTCAAAGTCATGCAGTATGCATGCCGGGCTATTCAGTTATCAGAAGACCTCTTTGGAGCGACTCTTGAGAATGCCTTTATATCGAGGCTCGCCCAGGCAAAAAGTAATGTACCCCACCATGGCAATGGGGGACACATATATATAAAATTTGCAAAAAAAGACATGATTGACCTCAAAAAAGTTGCCATACACTATGCAATCAGTTCTCTTGCCGAAGATTATGGCGATGAGACCACCATCTACTGCTACAGCGTTAGAAAAAAGGATTATCAGAACTTTCAGTCAGGCAAAACAAGCCTTGCCACCGGAAATATTTCTGTCACATCACGAATCACAATGGAGTCTGAACGTATCAGTTTTTGCGTCCTCCACCTCTACAATCATGCCATAAATGCAGGGGTACGCACTTTTCTCGGATACGATCATTATCAAACGATGAAAGATGAGATAGGTGATGCATTTGAAAAAGACGATTTTATCGACATTATAAGGCTTATGGATAAGCATTTTGCAATGCACAACTATTCCCTCAGGGATCTCTTCAGAGACGAGCGGCGCAAAATTCTTAACCTTCTCATCAAGGGACCCGTCGAGGGTGTCGTGGATACATATCGGACTATTTACATAAAGAATCGTATCCTTATGGGCTCTCTTTTAGAGGAAGGAGTTCCCGTGCCGAAAGCCTTTCGTGTTGCTGCAGAGGTCACATTTGACGCTGACCTTCAAAAGGTATTGCAAGATGAGAACCTGGACGTGGACAGATTTCAGATTTTGATCAGTAACATGAGGAGATGGAAAGTATCAGTGGATTCCGAAAATATTGAGTTATTGGCAAGACATAAGCTTGAAAGGCTGATTGACAAATTGTCGACAAACCAGTCAGATCTGGCTTTACTTCAAAGGGTTCAGGAGGCATTAGAAATATTCAAATTATTACCCGTTGAACTCAATTACTGGCAGAGCCAGAACATCTATTACAAAATAGCAAAAACAACCTTCAGGGATGTTTTCTTACCAACTGAGGCAGGGTATGAGGATGCTCATAGATGGGTATCGGTGTTCAAATATATAGGGGAGTTGTTGGTTTTTAATATTTCATCAATACTGCCGAAGGTCAGGCAGCTGAACTAACACACCCGACGGGAATACGCAACCATAATCGTGGAGCCATCACGGGCAGAACTTTCCGACCCACAAACTATTAACTTCAGATCTTCCCTGCAACTAAGCTGCAGAGGCCATCAACCACATAGAATTCTCCATAGACGACAGCTATGCCCTTTGCAAGTTTTCAGGCAAATTGATCAACATCGATAGCGAGAGACCCCGTCATAGTCGGCACGCAGAATTTCAGCCTTGACAGGCTTGACGTATTCCTCATAGCAGTGCTTTTCTCTGCCCAGGATTGTCCCCTCGCCACTGCCATTGTGCACGCACCGCCCGTGCACACTTCGCAACCCTTCTGCCAATCTCCTACGCAAGGACCAGGTCTGAAAAATCATCCGTGGTGTGCACAGCGTCGCGAAAACAATGCCTCAATGTGGCGTTTTTCGTTCTGCGCATTTAATATTTGTTTGCGTGGATCTTTCACGATAGAATATGACTATGCCATCAGTTAAACCTCTTCTGACGTCCGAGCAGATTCGCGATAGGGTCACTGATCTTGCTGACCTTGTATCCCGAGATTATGCAGGGAAAGAACTTTTGGCCATCGGCATCCTTAAAGGGGCATTCATATTTTTTGCTGACCTTGTTCGGCTAATTCGAGTTCCAGTCACGGTTGATTTTATTACTGCCTCGAGTTATCTGAAGGACTCCTCTAGCGGCAAGCTGCAAATATATTGCGATATCCGAGAGAAAGTTACCGACAAGCATGTCCTGCTGATAGACGATATCATCGATACCGGCATCTCGCTGGATGCCATTCGTAATCGACTGCTCTCGCAAAATCCCGCAAGCCTTCGAATCTGTGTGCTGGTCGATAAGAAGGAGCGAAGGCTGGTAGAGGTGCCAGTCGATTATATAGGCTTCGAGGTGCCGGATGTGTTTATCGTAGGATATGGCATCGACTTTGATAATCACTACCGGAACCTACCCTATATTGCATTCCTATGACATCCTTAGACCGGCAAACTGCTGTTACGCGTATTGTGGCAGTTTACTCTTATGAACGGCACTGGCTTGGATAGGGCGCTGGCGAAGGAGGGTCCCCGTGGTGGACAGACTGCACCAGGCGAATGGGCGAAGCCACTACCCTCTGATGTCTCGCTGTGCAGGGAGAGCTCTTGTCCTCCTGCACGACCCTGCCTTTCTGCAGAGACTGCTATCGAAAAGGTGCGCAAA
>DMNE01000282.1 GCA_003453735.1 Nitrospiraceae bacterium
TTTGGGAAACTCGGATATAGCCATATCTTTTGCCATAAACGAGTGGGTAATTCGTTCCAAAGCATGCCTGAATGCCAGACGGTAGAATTCCTTAAAATCTCTTGGAGTTACCTCCAGATAACCCGGTATGTCTTTCATGGCTGCGTAAATATCCTGATCCGAAATATCGACCGCAGAAAGTAAATCCTTTTTAGGAGCCTTGCATGTTCCTCATTTCTCCTTTCTTTCGTAATATTAATAGAAAGTGCTGCCGACTCTTATATTCTTCTAGTTAGAGCCCGAAGTGTTTGTGAGAATTTCCCCGCCTGTTCGTATCTTACCGTCTTTTAATCTTCTCAAGGGACTTCATGATTCCACCGATAATGCTTCTCGACCTTGGCCTGAAAGCAATTTCCTTGAGATCTTCCATCACTTGGCCTTTGCCCACCTCAATTGAAGATGATTTCCTTATGGAGAGTATCTGGCTTGGATACACGCTTCTATGTCCTGTCATAAGAAAACTTATGACACAGGAGATAGCAGCATAAGGACCGATAGCCGGCCCGAAAAGCTCTATAGCCATAATGCTCGCTGATATCGGTGTGTTGGCAGCACCGGCCAGGACACTTACCATCCCGATAGCGGCAAACATTGCAGGTTCAAGTCCCAGCAGACTCCCAAAAGTATTGCCTGATGCAGCTCCCACGAAAAAAATAGGCGTGACGATTCCTCCGCTTCCGCCAAAATTTAGTGTGACCGAGGTGAAAAGCATCTTGAGGAGGAAAGCCGATTTGGGTGTTTGCCCGTCCCCCAGAGCGCCCCGGATAGTCTCTAGGCCGAGCCCCATATAACGAGTAGAAACGAGAAACGAGAGGAGGACGAGAAAAGCGCCGCCCAACAATCCCTTATAGGGCATCGCCAGCTTTATCCTCTGACTCACATTCTTGAAGTATTTGAGCATTTCGACAAAAAGAAAAGAGCAAAGACCGAAAAACAATCCGCTTATGCACACTTTTACAAAAAAGAAGCTGCTGAATACGGGCATAAATTTTAGCGGCTCATAAAAATAGGTGATTCCCAAGACTGATGAAATGTGAAAACCGACGATGCCCGCAACAAATGAGGGAAGGAGCACATCGTAGAGAAGACCTCCCACAAAGAGCACTTCGACTCCGAAAATAGCACCGGCAATTGGAGTCCCGAATACTGTTGCGAATCCCGCGCTGATCCCGCATATGACCAGCTTCCTGCGATCCCCGTCATCGAACCTGAGCAAGTCCGATAGCCCTGATGCAAGTCCCGCCCCTATCTGGGCACAAGGGCCTTCTTTTCCTGCAGATCCCCCGAGGGCAATTGTGATGATAGTTGCAACCAATTTTACAGGGACAACCATGGGAGTCATCCTCCCCGCGTGCTTATGCACTGCCTCTATAACCTTTTCGGTTCCGTGTCCTTCTGCTTCAGGAGCTAGATACTTCACGATGACAACACTCATAAACATCGCTGCTGGCAAGAGAAGAAAATAGTATCGGTAACTTCCGGCAAAAGCTATACTGAGTCCCAGCAGTTTGAGGAAAATTGTCGTAGACACGCCGACTATGCCGCCGACAAAAGAGGCAAGAATAACCCACTTAACTATGCTGATAAATAGGACCGAACTTTCTAGAGCCCTTTTTCTCACAGTGCCCCAATAATTATTTTATAAGTATTGACTCCCAGATCATCCGCTCGCACCTATCTATACGAGTGTATTGAAAGTGCTGCACATCGAATTTACTCCTCACACGGAAGCCAGGAGGGAGAGACGACGGATGATCGCCTCTCCTTTGCCAGGATTGCTTATCTTTTGTGACACTTTGCGCAGCTAATGGGATCACTTGCTAGTATCTGACTTTGTCGTTTCTTTATAATGTTTCCCTTCTTCTTCTGCAAGACAAAATGAGCTCTCCTGTTCTTCGCCCAGCAGTCCTCAGCATGTTCATCGCAGAGGGGTTTCTCCTTGCCATAACTTATGGTCGAAATGCGGGACGAGGGGACGCCGAGAGAGAGAAGATAATCCTTTGTCGCCTTGGCCCTCCTGTCACCGAGACCGAGATTATATTCTGATGTCCCCCGTTCATCACAATGGCCTTCGATGAGGACCTTCTCTGAAGGATTTTTGATGAGATAATCCGCCACCGACTTAAGGGCGGGCTTTGCATCGTTCCGGATGTCGTACTTATCGTAATCAAAATGGATGTCTGGAAACATGCCCGAAACTTCCTCTGTCTTTGAGGGGCTCTCTTTCGATTCGACTTTTGCCACCTTCTGTTCCGATATTGTCTCCTTAGACGCTTCTCCTTCTTTACCTTTTTGTTCCATGGTCTGGGGCTGGGGCGCCTCTGTCGGCTTTACTACTTTTTTCTCGGCACAACCTATAAGCAGGGTACTGAGGATTATTAAGACTGAAAATAACTGTTTCATAGGCTCTCCTCTAATAATGGTTAATAAAGGAAAAGATTCGCACGTAATTAATTTCACAGCATGACATTACACATCTTTCCCTTGAGTGCGTTTTACACTCTTACGTTTTATAAAGTGGACTTGAGACGATTAAGTTATGAGAAAGGAGGAGAGAGGCCGGAGTAAGAATAAATGATACATTTCGCCGGTTCCAGCAAACTGTAAGCTATTTTAGAAGATGAAACAGGATAAGACGATGGGGAAAAACTGATTTCGACTATTGATATGGTGTCCTTTAGAAGCTTCGAATTTGTAGGGTCATTATCGGGTATGATTGCTCGTTTCTTCCTAAGGAGAATTTTAAATGA
>DMNE01000007.1 GCA_003453735.1 Nitrospiraceae bacterium
GGTTTCTCGAACTCTATCCTGCCGGCGTCGATGAAACGCTTTATAGCGGTGAAAATGAAAGCGTACGTCCCTCCTGTAACGGGATATATGTCGCTTCCAGTGACCTTCCCCTTGGAGTCCATGGCGGTATCGATCTCCACTATCCTGATGACAGGCTTGAAAAAGGGCGGCTTGGTCGTTATGACCGTGGTCCCCGGGATGTTGTACCCTTTGTCCTTGAAGCCGCTGAGTTCGGCGTTGTTCGTGCTGATGATATCGTTGCCCAAGTCAACCTCCTTTGGTAAAAAGAAAGGGGAAGCGAATGCTCTTCACTTCCCCTTCTTAGGGTTATATTTTGGTTTTACTGAGTTTACACTTCTGTCATTTCAGCGCCTGCACAGCAAGCGCCGGGCAGTTTTGAGACCATTCAGTAGTGGGTATCACCTTGGCAATCAACACAAGCAGCGGATCTTCCTCTCTTGGACAAATGCCTTTTTATAGTGCCAAATGTGATAGCGGTGGACGGTTTGGTACAGTTTCAAGACGGGATAGGATGGATGGGTTAAGATAAGAACGTATGTGGCAACAAAAATCTTATCTGGGATGGATCGCGTTTCTCTCAAACGTATAATTCTTGGGAAGCTTCACATTATATTTCTTGAAAATCGCCTCCAGTATCTTATTCTTATCCTTCCGCGTTTTGACAACAGTAATGTTATGCCCCTTGAAAGCCCTTCTGACCTTCTCAAGTTCATCGTCTCTTTCTATTTCTATGATCACTTTCACGGGTATCTCCTTCACGGGCGGGCAATTCCCTGCTTCAAGCCGTCTTCCTCTTGAAGTATTTTCTCAACTTTGTCCTTAAGGTCCGGTAAACGTTTTTCTATCACATCCCAGACAATATCCCAGTTTACTCCGAAATAGAAATGGATGATCTTGTCCCTCATGCCTGCAAGCTTTTTCCATTGTACATCTTTATGCCTTTTCTTCAAACCCGCCGAAAGATTCTTTGATGCTTCGCCAATGATCTCAAGACTTCTTGTGCAAGCCCTCTTCAACTTTTCGTCTTTCATGAAGGCATCGAAAGTCAGGCCTCTTGTTTCCCTCATGACAAACTGAATTTCATCGATGATGTGTCTCAAAAACTCTCTGTCAGACTTCAAACCACTTTACCTCTTTTTCGATATAGGGGCGGATATACGGACTCAGGCTGCCCTCAGTGACGATGTCCACTTTCTTGCCGAGATACTTTTCGAGGGAAAAGACAAGATCCATGAAGTTATCAAAAGTGGGCTGCTCGAACTCAACAAGAAGATCTATATCGCTACGCTTTTTCTGCTCCCCGCGCACGTATGAGCCGAAGAGTCCGATCTTCTTCACCGAAAGTTTCTTGAGGATATCGGAATGTTCCTTTAATGCTGCAAAAATGGTTCGTTCTGTAAGTTCCGGTTTTCTTGTCGTCTTCATCGTTGGCTCCTCTCCTTAAACTACTATTATATCTTGCCACGAAGATTTTGGAGAGATATCTGTTATGTCTTGTTTCCCAGCCCCTTAAGACTTTGAAGACCTCTTTGCGAAGAAGTCATAGTCCGGAGCGCCACTTTCGCCAAGTGAGAACATTGGAGCCCTGTTGACAATGCTCTCGGGACTCCGGTCGCCTTCAAGAAGGAACCTCCCCTCTTCAAGCGCTGTCTTCGAGTATTCATACTTGCTATCTCTCTCTGTCATAAAGGTATCCCCTCTTTTTCCACAACTTGCGCAAGCAGGGAATATCGTTCAGGGCTGTTTTCCCATTCTTCTCTGATAAAGACAACCGGCACTATCACAATCCCATACTCAAATCCAGCTTCCCACGCGCAGTCGCTAACAGAATCAAAGTCCCGCTCACTGGAAGCATCATCCAGAATGACTACCACGTCCGCGTCCGAGTGGGGGCCGGCATCACCCCTCGCCCTCGATCCGAACAAAATGAGCTTATGCAACCTCACCCGCTCTAGGAGCAGCGTCTTGAATTTGTCGAGGACCGTTCTTTCAATTGCATCCAACTTATCCTCCCTTAATAAGTCCTCTTCTTCGTCGATATTTAATTTTCTCCATTGTACGATAACGGAAGCAATTACTCAATAAGCATTTCTCTGTAAGCAGAACACGGACTTGTTAGGCACCCTCCCTCTTTGAAATGTCTCATGAAGTCGCCTGGGACTAAAACTTTATATCTTCTTACTGTCAACTGCACTTGTTTCAGAGGAAAGTTGTTTGCCTATGACAGGACAGCAGGATTACTCAAGCGATCACGGATGGAACAGAAGAAAGAGATTCTTTGGGATTTTTACTTGCCTTCCTCTAACATCTCGAGAAAGGCTGAGAATAGGTTCCGAATATCCTGCACAGGTCTGCCGGGCAAGTCTGATGAACTCACCTTGCCTTTACGGTGGAAATGATACCGTGCGTTTATCCGGTCAGGAGAATGCGGCGCGTTGTCCTATCGTGCGATTGCCCTATCTGCATAAAGCGGGTAGGTTTAGATGAGTTCTTTTTCACTCCTGATGAATTTTATGTCGAGCTTGTGCCGTGAAGGAATTAGCATGCAGGGGAGCTTATAGAAACACCGCTTCTCGACTTCATCGCTCAGGAGAAGGTCTACATTTCCGATAAATGGAACGCTTTCAAGGACGGCAAGGATGTTGCTGAGTTCAAACTTACACTGCATTGCGAAGCAATTTTTTGAAGGCTTGATGCCAGGCCTCTTTCATGGTTATCGCAGCTTTCCACTCCATCCAGTCATCCTCTTTGGCAACTGACGCTCTGCCCTCGATATCCATCGAAAATGCCTTGAAATTCTTCCCGTATTTTTGCTCCATCCGCAAAATTACAGTGCTGTACGCATCGATTTTTCTCTGAACATAGTCAGCAACAATGTCTTTCAGCGCATGCCCTTCGCCTTTATAGACTCCCGTCGCCGTTGTCATTCACATTTTTCCAGACCCTATAGGCGTAGTCGTCTATGGCAACCTTCCGCCTCTTGTCGTCGGTCTCCCTGATCTCCCGTTCTACGGTGAGGTAAAGGATCGGCTCGACCCCTGAGGAG
>DMNE01000209.1:0-188 GCA_003453735.1 Nitrospiraceae bacterium
AGTAATGGTGACACATTGAAAGAGTACGATGTAATCGTAATTGGCGCAGGTGACGTGGGCCTGGGCATTGTATTTAAAGCATTGTCAGAGGGAGCGAAAGTCGCCCTCATAGAAAAAGGCAGAGTGGGAGGCACCTGCTTGAATGTCGGATGTGTGCCGTCAAAGATGTTGCTGTTTCCGGCAGACAG
>DMNE01000209.1:232-5090 GCA_003453735.1 Nitrospiraceae bacterium
AAGAGGCGCTGAAAGATTCAAAACATCTTGATAGATATCACGGAGAAGGGCGGTTTATCAGCGAATATACGCTTACTATTAATGACAAGCAAATAAGAGGCAGGAAAATTTTTATCGCTTCGGGTTCCCGCTCATTCATCCCACCCCTCAAAGGTCTGGACAGCATTGAGTATTTGACGAACGAAAGTCTTCTGGGACTGAAAAAGAGACCGGAGAGTATTATCATTATCGGCGGAGGATTTATTGCTGTTGAATACGGGCATTTCTTTTCAGCTATGGGGACAAAGGTGACTATGGTGCAGAGGAACGAGAGGCTGGTGCAGAATGAAGAACCGGAAATAGCTGATCTCCTGAAAAAGACGTTGGGAAGGCGTATGGAAATTTATACAAGCACTGCTGTATCTGAAGCCGGGCGGGGGGATGACGGTCATACCGCTACCGTGAAAGACCAGAACAGCGGAGAAGAAAAGGTGATTGTGGCTGAACAAATTCTAATCGCAACGGGAAGAAGGTCCAATGCTGACCTCTTGAAGGTCGAAAACACCGGCGTTGAAACAGACGGGGCCTCCTTTATAAAGGTAAATGACTATCTGCAGACAAGTAAAGAAAACATATGGGCCCTCGGCGATGCCATAGGAAAACAGATGTTCACCCATGCGGGGGACAAAGAGGTTGAGATAGCATGGCACAACGCCACCCATGACGAAAAAAGGAAGATGGATTTTTATGCTGTCCCCCATGCCGTTTTTACCTATCCCCAGATAGCATCTGTGGGGCTGACGGAAGAGCAGGCCAGAAAGGGCTATGAGATTATGGTAGGAAAGGCAAAGTATTCGGCTACGGTAAAAGGGGAAGCCATGATGGAGGAAGAGGGGTTTGCAAAGGCAATCATAGAAAAGAACACGGAAAGGATTCTCGGCTTCCATATCATCGGTCCCGAGGCTTCTATTCTTATTCAGGAAGTTGTGAACGCAGTGGCGAACAAAGGCGATAGAAAATCTGTCATCGAGTGCATGCATATATTTCCGGCACTGTCAGACCTCGTGCCGGAGACGCTCAATAATCTTCAATAGCAGGAGAACATTCTTCCTTACGCGTGGGTCTTACCTTTCTTGAATACGGGGGAAAGCCTATCATACGTACTCATGATATGCTCGGAGATAACCCTCACCTCGCTAAGCAAAGCCATGAAGTGGGTATCCCCAACCCATCTCGGTATAATGTGGAAGTGGAGGTGTTCCTCAATTCCTGCACCGGCAACTTTTCCGATGTTCACGCCGATGTTAAAGCCCTCAGGCATGTAAACCTCTTTGAGGCAAGCTATCGAATGTTGTATCATCCTCATGAGGTCAAGGAGTTCTTCGTCGGCCAGTTCGGTGAGGGAGAACAGGTGTCTGTAAGGTACGACCATAAGATGACCGTTGTTGTAAGGGTAGAGGTTCATAATTACAAATCCCTGTGAGCCTCTATAGAGGATAAAGTTTTCCCTATCTTTGTCCTCCTTCGATTTTTCGCAGAAGATGCACCCATCACCTTTTTTTGAGAGGATGTACTGCAGTCTCCACGGTGCCCAGAGAGGCTGAATCATTTTTTTCCTTCTTTCAGTCTTGCAAGGACTTTTTGTACATCCTCCCAGACAAGCCATTTATCTTTGGGGCTTCTTAAGAGGTATGCGGGGTGGAATGTGGGCATGAGCGGGATGCCCCTGTATTCAGAGAATCTCCCCCGCAATTTGGTGATGGGGATCTTTGTGTTTATCAGGATATGTGCTGAGATACGGCCGAGCGACACAATGATCGTGGGCGCAATGATCTCGATCTGTCTCGCGATGAAGGGGAGGCATGTTGTGACTTCATCTTCCTCAGGGTCCCTGTTCATGGGCGGACGACACTTTATGATATTCCCGATATACACTTCTTCCCGTACGAAGCCCATCTTTTCGATGAGGCGCGTAAGGAGCTTGCCCGCATCGCCCACAAAGGGCCGCCCCTGTGAGTCTTCTTCTCTTCCAGGCGCCTCGCCGATGAACATCAAATCCGCGTCTGGGTTCCCTTCGCCAAACACAATTGTCTGCCGCTGCTTTGACAACTTGCACCTCAAGCAATCGCCGATCTCTTCGCGCAGTGCTTCCAAGGCAGCCTTCTTCAATTCCGAGGTTTTGAAGCTCTGAAGCCCTGTTGCGCCTTTCCGGTTATCCGTCTGGACTTGAGTGCCTGTGCTCTTCCGCTTTATCGTTACCGGTAGCCTTTCAAATCCGAGGGCATCAAAGAATTCAAGAACGGTCTTTATGTCATGCGCTATGGTCATGATTCCCCAGCCCTCTGAATTTTTGGAGACCGTTCGCCCCATCCGAGCTTCGTTCTCAGGAGCTCGAAGAAGTCCCTTTCGGAAGGTACCAGCAGTCTCGTCTTGAACGGTGACTTTTCGATCACCACCGTATCATTTCTTTGCAGAGAAAAGCCGAGCTGTCCGTCCACGGTGAGATATACATCCTCTGCAGGTGATCCGAAAACGATTTCAATCATGACCGTGCTGGGCAGGACAATAGGCCGGTTTGTAAGAATATGGGGACAGATAGGGATATATACAATGCTTTCCATGGTGGGATAAAGAATTGGTCCCCCGGCCGAAAGGCAATAGGCTGTGGACCCAGTGGGAGTCGCTATGATCAGTCCGTCAGCCCTGAATTTGGTCACGTAAACACCGTCAATAAAGGTCTCAAGGTCAACCATTCTTGCAAGGGCACCTTTATTGATGACAAGGTCATTCAATGCCGTGTACTCTGTAATCTTTTCACCATTCCGGAGAACATGGGTTGTGAGCATGAGGCGGTCTTCATAGATATACCCGCCTGATAAGACTCTTTCCATGGCGTCGAACGCATCCTTTCGCTGAATCTCCGTGATAAAGCCGAGACCACCCGCATTCACACCGAGGATGGGAAGAGACTTTTCGGAAACGAGCCGTGCGACAGAAAGCATGGTCCCGTCACCGCCGAGCACGACTATAACTTCTGAGAGATTGATGATCTCTGAAGGCGGATAGCCCTCGATACCAAGAGCTTGAGCGGCTGCCGTATCTACGAAGACCTTAGCACTTTTGCCCCTGAGCCAGGGGAGAAGGTCCTTTAATATCTCAAGAGGTTCAGGTTTTCCAGTTTTACAGATTATTCCAATCTTCTTCATGTATCCCTTTGATGGTGATCTCTCGTTCATCCTCATTCATGACCGTGAATGTCACCGAAATGGAATCAGCGGCATTCTGCAGCCTCTCTGCCCATTCTATGACGGAGATGCCTTCTCTTCCAAGATACCCTTCTAAGCCGATGGAGTCAAGCTCTATGGGACGTTCAATTCGGTAAAGATCAATGTGGTAAAAAGGCAGAGAACTGCCCTGAAGGGTGCCTATGTGTTCAGCGACGATGGTGAAACTTGCACTGGTAACATCCCGCTCGGGAACCCCGAGGGCGGAAGCAATCCCCTTGACAAAGGTTGTTTTTCCGGAACCGAGGTCTCCATAAAGGCAGACGGTGTCGCCCTTTTTGAGGAGGCAGCCGAGTGTGACCCCATATCTCACGGTCTCTTCCGGGCCTCTACTCAGCAGCCTCACGGGCAATCCCTTTTAAGAGGTCTTTTTTGCCGATGATCCCTATTACCTTTCCCTCCTTCTCAACCGGAAGAAGATGGATCTTTTTGTCATTCATGAGGGAAGCTATTTCATCCATGGCAGCCTCTTCATGGATGGTGATCACTCTTCGTGAGCATACATCTCCGACTGTTGATGCAGCCATCTTTTTTATTTCAAGCTCGAGCTTACTCGTGCCTAACGGGATGAAGGCATCAAAGAGCCTTAATATGGTCGGGATATGCAGCCTGCTGTTTTTGCTGATGAGGTCATTTTCCGTGACGATGCCTATGGTTTTTCCTTGACTGTCAACCACGGGTGCGCCACTGATGCCTTTTTCGATAAAAAGTCTTCCCAATTCTTCTACCGTTGTATCCGGAGAAACCGTTATCACATCTCTTGTCATAATATCTTTTGCCGTCAGCATTGAAACTCCTTTATTGAGGTAGATTTAAATGCGCTTGTAAAGATGAGTCTCATAAATCATACAATAAATCGTGGTGCTAGTGGTAGAGACCGCCCGAAGGGGCGGTCGGAAAGCAGCGCCTCACGGAGACATTTAGGACTGCCTATCAGACGTTGGCGTTTCCCTGTGGGGAAAGGTTATTGAGGACAAAGATATGTGGCGGTAAAGGCCAAGCTTCTTGTGGGCACCCCATCT
Source organism: Nitrospiraceae bacterium (assembly GCA_003453735.1). GTDB lineage: Bacteria > Nitrospirota > Thermodesulfovibrionia > Thermodesulfovibrionales > UBA9159 > UBA9159. The sequence goes on from DMNE01000209.1 coordinate 4,518, forward strand.
TCCCCTGCCATTGCTCGCCATCGACCCCTCTTCTTTCCGGTAGCACTCACTCCAAAGCAAAGTGGATAGAATAATAATCAGCATAATAGGAGAAGGTCCATAAAAGGTGCATATCGGACGGCTCAAACTCCCACTATCGAATATGTGTGGGGGTGTGAGTACTACCTACTCCGTGTATGCAGTTTCAGCTCTGCTGCGATCTCCTATACTTCTTATTGTCCGCACAGACTGTTTTATCGATAGTACGCAATGGTATTTCCTGAACTAATAACCTGCGCGCTAAAGCTTTATCCGTCAACATTGCATCGAGAAATCCTTGAAGTCGCGCAGGTTTCCGTGCGAAAGTGCGCCGCGAGGCTGCACAAAAGGAAGCCAGTGATACACATGGCCTCCCCTTGGAAAAATGTCTTTTTAAAAAACAAAAGGGGTTAACAATTCACGACAGGCGTTGATTGGAATAAACAAGGAAGTATGTGACGATGCATGTCTTGCCGAGCTTACTTATTTCCGACCCGACTGTTTTTATCTCGGGCATCAGATTGTTAGTCGGATGGCAAGTTACGGGCAACAAAG
>DMNE01000067.1 GCA_003453735.1 Nitrospiraceae bacterium
CAGATCACGACGGCAGGCGTCATCACCGAGTTCTCCATTCCCACAGCCAATAGCTATCCTGTAGGGATTACCGTTGGCCCTGCTGGCAACCTCTGGTTTACCGAGTTCGCCAGCAACAAGATCGCACAGATTGTTGTTAATGCTGCGACGATTCCTATTCCTGAAGGCCAGCAGTCTTTCATGATAGAACCTCCCGTGGTCACGCCGGTCATCGACACAGTGCCTGCACAGGCAAAGCCGATCGGTATCGGCCCTGTAGCTGCAGGCAGCGTTTTTGTTGGGTATGCCGTGTAAAATATATGGTTCGTTCTTTGAAGTGCGACTATGGGGATTCGGCAGTTCGCCCGCATAGCTTGAGGGAGGTGCAATATGACTGCGATGAGGCGGGATGGGTTTAACCTCCTCATTAGCAGGGCCAGCGATATTGATTATTAATTATAATATCGCCGGGCTGCCGGGAGGGTCTGCGGAAGGGCTGAATGACGTGCACTTCACATGGATCTATCAACGTCCGTCTAGACCTTGTTTATTACTTTTCGAAAACACGTGAGAAAGGAGTGTGAGCATGCAAGATTTGTATAACACCTTAACGACACTGCAGTTTGGCGGTATGATGGTATATCCTCTAGTGCTCTTAGGGGTGATAGCGGTGGCTATCATCATCGATAAGGCATTCGTTTACTGGCGCTATGTAAGGCTGTCTGGCTCGCTGTTGGCACTGGTGGAGACCTATCGATTTGCATGGACGCAGTTCGAGGCACAGCTAACGTCTCTTATGCCTGGAAGCTATTTCGAACGGTTCTTCCGGGTAATCTTGGATAACCGTGCCCACCCTGCGTGGTGGGTGGAGTCTCGGGCTGCTGACGAGGCGCAGTTGATAGAGAAAGCCTTGGGCAGAGGGCTATGGGTTTTGGAAACCATTGTGACGGCGGCACCACTCCTCGGGCTTGTGGGAACAATTATTGGCATGATGGCGTCATTCAAGTTGATTGGCGGCAGCGGGCTGGTGAACCCGACTGGTATCACCGGAGGCGTGGCTCAGGCTCTGATTGCAACCACTCTGGGTCTCATTATCGCCCTTATAGCCTTGTTTGCGTTTAACTTCTTTTCGCACCTGCAGTCAAAAACGATGGATGAGATGGAACGCCTTGGCACACGCCTGGTGGATCATATCCGCATGGATCAGGAAGGACAGGAGGTGCTTCGTGAAACTCCGTAGGTCACGACAGTTCCGTCGCGGACGCATAGAAATCATACCCATGATTGATGTGATGTTCTTCCTTCTAGCAACCTTCATGCTCGCGTCGCTAGCCTTACAAAACCTTCATTCCTTGCCGGTTAATCTTCCCCGAGGCAAGGCTGCACCAATGCAGGCAAGATCCCCTGTTACACTGACCGTTACTAAGGATAAGGCAGTCCTCTTAGATAGCACTCCCGTAACACTTGAGACCCTGGCTAGAACTTTACAGCCTATGTTGAAGGTATCCGACGGACACATCATTGTTGCGGCAGATAGTGCAGCTCCGGAGGGTCTGGTAGTGCAGGCTATGCTCCAGGCCCGCCGTGCAGGAGCAGAACATTTTCTGATCGCTGTGAAGTACTCTGAATAGAGGTTTTTCATTGCCTCAGTTTACCGACATTGACAATCCTTGGCGCCGCCTGCCCTGGGTATTGTTTACCGCCCTGTTGATATGGGGAGCGCTGCTTTGGGGATTCGGGGTGCTGCTCGGACAGGTGGCTGAAGAACCCCAGATATTGAACCCTATAGAAGCCCAACTGATTGAACTGACACCGCCAGCCAAGCACATTACGGTCCCGGAACCGCCAAGACTCAAGCCGAGTCAACAAGTGACTCCGGAAGTGCCACGACAGGTACAACAACCAGTGACGCAATCGCCCAGTCAGAGACAGCCTGTGCTCGAATCCATAGAACAAACACCTGCTCAGTCAGCACCTCTTCTTTCTCTGCCTGAAACAAACTTGCCGGTCGGGAATAAAGCAACCACAGATGCTATGCAGCCTGTCTTTGATACCAATGCCAGAACTTCGCCCAATGTTCCTAAGGGGACGGCCTCTCCTCCCCAGTTTGGTGCCTCATATTTAAACAATCCGAAACCAGGGTATCCTGCTGCGGCTAAACGAATGGGAATGGAGGGAACGGTGATGTTAAAAGTCTTGGTAAGTCGAGACGGAGGTGCACTTAAAACTGAGATAGCCCAGTCTTCCGGTTATGAAATCCTGGATAAATCGGCTGTCGAGGCAGTAAGAAAATGGCGTTTTATACCAGCGCGCCAGGGAGATTCCCCGTTGGAGGAATGGGTGCAGGTGCCCGTGGCATTTCATTTGAAAAAATGACTTTAAATCCTGTCTCATTGTTTCCTAAGATCTGCCAATGCTAAAGCAATGAAAAGTGTGTTTTTTCGCAGATGCCCGATGATATATCGCGGGTGCATGCCTGCATGGTTTAACGTATTTTCAGGGAGGAAAGGCAGACCGTCCTTTCCTCCCCTCACACTGTCTATTTACTTGGCAAGAAGGCAACCCCGATGGCTGCCATCCTGCCGCATGTTGCCATTCGCTCATCCTGTTGCCCGTTGGGCTCCTTCCATAAGACGCTTTTCGTCTTCGGGGTGAGCTTCAGCCGATCGATCTTGATCGTCAGCTTCGCAAGCTTGCCCGTAAACCTGAACGGTTCCTGATAGTCATGGTCATCCACCGGTGTGCCAGTGTCAGCGCCCAATGTCAAAGGTCTCGTCCCACAGAAGAACGACTGGAATCGTGTGCTCCATTTTCTGCGTGGCTACGACCTTTCCATCCACCCTTGAGAACGCCCGTGCCGCCTTGGCGAGGCCGCTTTGGTTGTTGAAAGCCAGGGTGGCGAAACCAAGGCCGTCGTATTTGAAGTCGAACTCGAGCGTATGCTTGCCCGGCAAGAGCGCGTCAGGGCCCTCCCAGTGGACTCGCTTTAGGTCGAGCAGATTCCAGACGTAGACGGGCTTGCCCTTCAGCAGGTAGAAGCCCAACCACCAAACCGGCCGCCCTGGGTCGCCAACATGCCCTCGGCGCCGTCCTGCGGGATCTCCACGTCCGCCCGGATGTTGTAGGAAGAGGCGATGATGTTCGGGGCATCGCCCATGGGAACGCCAGTCAACTCGCCCGAATAGGTGAACTCGGTCCTTCCGGCGGTCACGCTGGGCCGCGGTGCGACCATGCGTACCGCGAGAGAATTATCCAACGGGAAGACCTGATATTTCGCGGCCTCCTGCATGAACAGCTCCTGCATTTCCTTTAACTTGGCAGGATTAGATACAGACAGGTCATTGTCCTGCCTCCAGTCCTTGGTGAGGTCGTAAAGCTCCCACTTGTCTTTCAGCGATGCAGAGTAGAACCAAAATGAACAGTCAGCGAACTGAGAAGTTATGCGGTGTATGCGTAGAAAAGAATTTAGGCAGAACTCGCCGTTCTATGGTTCCACAATTACTTTATGCATTATCCGGCCGAGTTCGATGCTGCTGAACGGCTTTGCGATTACTTCATAGAAGCCATATTCCCTATAATTTGCCATAATGGGATCCTGGGAATGTCCGCTTGAGACAATCGCCTTAACCTCAGGGTCCACCTCGTGAAACTTTTGTATTGCTTCTTTCCCTCCCATTCCACCAGGAACAGTTAAATCCATGATTACAACATCAAAGGGATGGGATGATGCCATGGCCGTTTTGTACAGCCTTATTGCTTCAGCGCCGTCTGGGGCAAATTCAACGTCGTATCCCATCTCCTTCAGTATCTCACCTGCAACTTTCCTTACAATTTCATCATCATCCATTAACAGAACCCTACCCGTGCCGAAAACATATTCTTTTCTCTCTGACTTCTTCTCGACAACCNNTTTTTTATGACTGAATACACAATTGAAGCCCTAGACCGCTGCCCTTCTGCCTAGTTGTGAAATAGGGATCAAAAACCTTCTGCAGATCTTCCCCCGATATGCCTGTGCCTTGATCCTCAATTCTTATCTTCACATACTTCCCTTTTGGCAAAGGCAAGCCATCTTTTGATCCGATATCGACATTCTGGGCAGCAATTATTATTATGCCCCCTCCAGGCATTGCCTGGCAGGCGTTGATAACAAGGTTATTGAAGACTTGCCCCATCTGTCCCTTATCAACATCAACGGGCCAGAGACCATCGGTAAAGCTAAAGTCGCACCTAACGTTGCTGCCTCTCATTGCGAAGCCTACAAAATCTCTAATAAATTGCTCTAACAGTACAGTACTCTTAATAGGGGCTCCCCCCTTTTGCAAAAGTAAGTAGCTGCTGGGTAAGCTCCTTTGCATGATAGGACGCTCTCTCTGCTTCCTCCAACTACTCAGATTGAGCCTCGTCCGATTTTATCTTCATCCTTGCAAGTGAGATGTTCCCCAGAATGGCTGTCAGGATATTGTTAAAGTCATGGGCAATCCCTCCAGCAAGGATTCCGAGGGATTTTAATTTCTCAGTCTTTAGCAGATCCTCCTCTGCCTGTTGCGCTGGGAGATGTCGCGAGCAAACGCGCAGTTCAGTTCCTTGCCACCAAAGGTGAGATAGTTGGCCATGATTTCCACGGGTATAATTCGCCCATCCTTCGTCCGATGTTTAGTCTCAAGCGTCAGCTTGCCTTGGCCCTTGAGCGCATCCCAAACCTTTACCTCGACTTTCAGTCTATCGCCCTG